>CAZGVP010000550.1:0-1994 GCA_964529135.1 uncultured Caulobacterales bacterium
AGATTAATTCAAAGCTATTCCCTTGGGGTGCTTAAAGCGACCTTCCTATGAGTTCTTTCATGATTTCGGAAGTGCCGCCGTAAATGCGCTGTACGCGCGAATCCGTATAATGGTGGGCGATCTCATATTCGCTCATGAAACCATAGCCCCCATGGAATTGAAGGCATTGATCAACAACGCGGCCTTGCATTTCGCTACACCATAATTTTGCCATAGCGCCGCCGACAGCATCTAGTTCGCCCTTAATATGACGGCCCAGGCACTGATCAACAAACGCCCAACCGACTTCAATCTCAGTTTTCATTTCAGCCATCTTGAAACGCGTATTCTGGAAAGCGGCAATGGGTTTTCCAAAGGCTTTCCGCTCTTTTACATAATCATTTGTGATGTCAAATGCTCGCTGAGCCCCCGCCATCGCAATCACGCCGATGGACAACCTCTCCTGCGGGAGTTCCTTCATTAAATACATAAAGCCCGCATTTTCCTGGCCAATCAGGTTTTCTTTCGGAACACGGACATCATCAAAGAAAAGTTCCGATGTGTCAGACGAATGCTGCCCGATTTTTTCAAGATTGCGGCCGCGTTGGAAACCATCGCGTGTTGCCTCTACAATAATTAGGCTTGTGCCCTTTGCACCTTCACCGGGGTCGGTTTTTGCGACAACAATGACGAAGTCACAGTTCTGGCCATTTGAAATAAATGTCTTGGACCCATTGATGATATAGTGATCGCCGTCATCGATAGCAGTTGTTTTAACCGATTGAAGGTCGCTGCCGGTGCCAGGCTCGGTCATGGCGATTGCACCGACCATCTCACCTGTTGCCATCTTGGGAAGAATTGTCCTCTTGATCTCCTCGGTTCCATAGTGAAGGAGATAGGGGGCAACAATGTCCGAATGAACCGCGAGCGCGGCGCCGCCCGCGCGGTTATAGACTTGTTCCTCATTGATGATGCAGTTTACCCGGTAATCAGCGCCGATCCCGCCATATTCTTCGGGCATGCCAGCGCACAGTATGCCTGCCTCACCAGCCTTGTTCCAAAATTCCCTCGGGACAATTCCGTTTTTGCTCCATTCGGCAGAAAAAGGCGTTGCTTCTGTTTGAAAGAATTTGCGAACTGAATCTCTGAAAATATGATGCTCTTCATCATATACGGCGCGGTTGGCCAACATGTCGATCTCCCCTAAACTAATAAGATGATGATGGCGCTCGCTTTTACTCAAGTCAATATAAATGGACCGATAAGTCCATTTATTCCAATCTCAAATAGCAGGGAAGTAGAGAGCTTGGCTTAGCCGTTTTGGGCGTCGCGGCGAACACGACGGTAAGCACGAATAAGCTCATTCATCTCTTCTTCGACACTGATCCGCTCTTCATGGAGATTGGCTGTGTCGTCAGAGAAGCGAGAGTTTTGCTCTTTTGTCATGTATGGACGTAGCTTGACAATCCAGTTATCCATGCAACTCAAATATTCAGTTACTTTGCCAGAGTATGTTAGCACCGCTGAACGGGCGCCGCGAATCTCTTCTGCGGTGGTCGAACTGCTAACTGCTGGCAAGGTGGGCTTATCCATTGGGGGTTCACCGCAATCCGCTGCATATGTACCACTTGTGCCAATTAAAAATATAGCTGCTGCGCTAAATACGATATTCTTCATGACAAAATCCGTTAAATAAAACCTACACAAAACTATCTGTAATCATGCATATTTGGCCGATGATCTCAATAGCATTGAAGCCATTTGATAATTGCGGCCAATTTGGGCCAAATTGGGGACGCGCGGGCGCCCCCGGCAAAAACTATTTCTTATCTGCGGCTTTCTTGGCAGCAGTTTTCTTTGGGGCAGCTTTTTTTGCTGCGGGCTTTTTAGGTGCTGCTTTTTTAGCTGGCGCTTTTTTCGCCGTCTCTTTTTTGGGAGCTGCTTTCTTAGCGGCGGGCTTCTTTGCGGGTGCTTTTTTTGTTGCCGTTGCTTTCTTTGCAGGTTTGTCTTCGGCG
>CAZGVP010000551.1:0-1990 GCA_964529135.1 uncultured Caulobacterales bacterium
GTGTAACCGCACCAGCTTTATGGAACCCGTTCTTCCTCGCGCACAATAAGGATGAGTATATTCGCTACGCCATTCGTCATGGCCGCGAAGACACCCCGATGCGCGCGTTTGAGGATACATTGTCGGCGGATGAGATCGATAGCATCACGGCGTTCCTTAGAAGTAAGGCGGATGGTACAGCGCTCGGTAAACCTGTATTGACCGCACTGCCGACGCCTGACCAGTATGTTATAAACTCTGAAAATGCCGACCCCGACTTTGACTTAAAAGACGGTCTTTATGTCATGTCTGATGCGCTCAATACCGCCATGATCGAGAAGAAGCGTATGGTGCTTCTTGATACGCGGGTTCCGTCGGTTTGGCAGCGGGCGCACCTTCAGGGGTCAGTTCCTGTGCCATACTATACCGACGTGGATGAATTGGTCCGTGACATCCCAAAGGACGCACAGATTGTGGCCTATTGTTCGTGCCCGCGTGCTGCCGCAGACTATCTAGTCGATAAGCTTCGCGGTATGGGATACAGCCGCACCGCCGTTCTGTGGGAAGGCATATTTGGTTGGATGAATATGGGGTATCCTGTTGTCCGCGGAGTATTGGAGAGCGAGTAAAATAATCCTTCTAATATGGTGACCGGCTAGTGGATTGTAGGCCGCGATACCTATCCCACGACTATTATTCAACCGATTTTTCATTCAGCAATCTGTATAGATTTTGCGGTAGGTTTCTTTGGGATTTTGCCTTGCGCCTTTTACTATTTCGCTGGGCCTCGTGGTCCCATCACCGTTTCAAGCACAGAAATCCACTCTGCTAAACCGCTTAAAGTCAGGAGAATTGGAATGGATGAGATCAGTAGAACGGTACCGATTATAGTGGCTCTATGGACTTTGCGCCGGAAAAAGCGATCATAAACAAGCGGTGTAAAAATAAAGGCGAACGAGATTGGCACAGCAAAAAAGACGTTTGCGTCAAAAGTTTCAGGAATGCGCCCCGCCGCCGGGCCCATAATCGCTAGCGTGGCAAACACCATCAGGCGTTTATGGGAGTCAGTGTCCCGGCGCTTCAATATTGCCGTTGTGTAGAAGCCAAGGAACAAAAGTATGTTGATTGTGTTCGCGGTGACGATCAGCGGTTCCCCCATCCTTAGCCAATTTAATTTTGAAATAATGGCTGCGAATATGAGGAAGGTAATTACCACGATGGGGCTAAACCGCCCAAGCGTGCGGTGGAGAGCGACATTGCCGCGCTCTGCCAATGTCGCCTGAAGCGCAAACAAGACGAACCAACTGCCCATGCTGACTGCATGGAAATGGTGCATCAGCGTTATCGGCGGCAAGTCGGCGGTGTCAAAAACCGCCTTGCCACCAAAGGCGATGATAACGAATGCAAGGATAACCCATGAGAAACGTCGGAAAAACCGCGTGTCCTGTTGGGCAAGCGAATGCATCACGGCATCTGATGCTGCTGCGTTAGATATGGTCATAGAAGCCCCCTTCCATCGGGCAATACTATGCCGGGAGCACAAATGAAGCAAGCTGGATGATGTTGCGGCAAAGAACCCAATTCTTGGATACGACTTAAGGTCTTTGTATCTACCTCGTGGCGATCATTCAGCCGACTTTTCATTCAGCAATTTGTATAAATTTTCGCGGTGCGCTTCTATGATTTTCAGTGCTTCGCTCTCGTCAACACCAAAATCCTTAAGGACGATTGCAGCAAGCTGTAAGCTGCCCTCTACAGTCTCGGGAACTGCCCGCACGGTTTCATACTCTTCAAGCTGATGAACATGTTTAATATCGCGCGCACGCACATATGTTCTTACCTTTGGTGCAATCTGATGCGCAGCATGAATGATATCGTTCACTGAATAGGTGTCATCAATCGTAATAATAATGCATTCTGCCCGTTCGATGCCTATTGAACGCAGCACGCTAATCTGCTTTGCATCTCCATAGAAAATATCTTGCGATGCGCCGCCACAGTTTTGAACACG
>CAZGVP010000552.1:0-1988 GCA_964529135.1 uncultured Caulobacterales bacterium
TTGATCAAGCGTGCCGGTCCGAGCATAGATCACCTTATCGTATTGAACGAGGATGATGCACAGCTTTTGCATAAAAAAGCCTATATTGAGGATTCCAAACTTACGATTCTCGATGGAATCGGCATTGACCTCAACCATTTCGCTCCTGCACCACCCCATATGAAACCGGTACGCTTTGTTATGGCGTCGCGTCTTATTCGTGAAAAAGGCATCGAGATGTTTTGCGAATGTGCTGCCCGGGTCAAAAAAAAATATCCTTCTGCTCAGTTTCAACTTTTGGGGAAGATCGATAATGCACCTGGTGCTATATCCTCCGAACGTCTCAAAATTTGGGTGGACTCCGGATTTATAGAATGGCCCGGTCATGTCATGGATGTTCGTCCTTATATACGTCAAAGTAGCGTTTTTGTTCTGCCCACACTCTATCGTGAAGGCTTACCCCGTTCTACAATGGAAGCCATGGCAATGGCACGACCAATCATCACATCTGACATGCCAGGCGCGCGTGGATCAATAACACATGGTGTTTCGGGTTTTATACATCCCACAGGGGACTTGGATTCACTTGTCGCAGCCTGCATGCATTTTTGTGACACGCCACGAGATATAGAAAGAATGGGTGATGCAGCCTTAAGCGAAGCAACGCGACGCTATGATCTTACTATACAAAACCAACTTCAAATAGATCTAATAGTTGGACCTAAGAAATCACTTTAAACAAACCGTCTATAAAAATAAGGCCGATAACATTCTACTGGGGCCTGCTATCCTAAAAGCTAATAAGGCTAAAATAAAAATACAATTCACGGCCAAGGCTTGTGAGGCAAGTTATGGTAAGCTAGACAGGCTTGTGGTGGTGTGATATCTACTCTTGAGCCTCTGCTTAAACAACACCAAGAGGCATCTTCTTGTAACAATTTTGAAGTTTTATTAATGTGGCTCGTAACTGAAATAAATTACGAAATAAAATGCGATTATAATTATTAGTAAAGTCTTGATAAAATCTTCAGATGTTTTCGCACAACCCTATTAAACATTCTTCAAATACGGAAAACCAGATGGGTGAAATTGAAATACCTCCCCCTATAATTCTTGTAATTGAAGAGGCTGGTGATGGCGGAACAGAGGTTTATGTGGAGGGGCTGGCACGTTATCTTAATAAACAGCAGCCCGTTGAAATTGTTACTTTGTCAGGATCACAAACTGCCGCACGAAAACGGTTTGAAGGATTAAACGTAGTTGCATTATCTGGTCCAACAGAGCTTGAGAAATTCTTAAAATCAAGGCCTGTTTGTATTGTAAATCTACACCTTTATACATCTCTCTTACCTGCTGTTCGAGCGGTAGGCTCTCACAAAATATCACTTTTAATTACGCTCCATCAAACCATTGCACCGTGGAATACCTGGAACCGCCTTCGATGGCGTCTGGCAGTGGCGAAGGCAGATCAAGTAATAGGCGTATCGAAAGCTTGTCTACAGGGATTTGGACCATTCCTACATTCCGATCGCTCAAACGTAATCTCAGCTCCTCTACCCCTTGCGATACTTCCTGCACCCAGTTCACCAAGGGCCAATGTATTCGTGCCCAATATACTTTTTGTAGGTCGTATTTCACGCGAAAAAAATCTTCCGACCCTAATACGGGCTGTGGCCAAACTAAAGAATGCAACACTTAATGTTGTCGGAGATGGTGCAGACCGTATTCGCTGTGAGAAGTTGACTAAGGACTTTGGGATAGATGCAAAATTTCACGGCGCGTTACCTCGCACCGAAGTATTCAAGCTCATGGAAAGAGCCGACTTTTTTGTACTACCTTCCAAATTTGAAGGCTTAGGCATCGCAGCAATCGAGGCGATGGCATTAGGGCTTCCAACTGTGGTTTCTGACTACCCTGCAGCTTCTGAATACATAATAACTGATAAGACTGGACTATTGTTTCCTATTGGAGATAGTACCGCGCTGGCAAAATGTCTGAAGCGACTGATC
>CAZGVP010000553.1:0-1987 GCA_964529135.1 uncultured Caulobacterales bacterium
CCTTCACCTGGCTCCGTAGAAAATTGTTTTTCTTCTTCTTGAAAGCCTGAGATGGTAGATTTTTCTGCTCCAGGCAACAGGTCAGTGATTGGTCGTTTGTAAAACTCTGCCAGGCGATAAATATTTGTGATGTTGCATCTGGATGCCCCTTTTTCGTATTTTTGATATTGTTGGGGACTTATTTCTAACCAAGTTGCAATGTCAGCTTGTGTTTTATCAGCCTGTACGCGAAATGCTTTCAGCCGCTTACCCAATTCGATATCAACATTGTCGAAATCAGAACTATTGGTTTTTTCTGCCTCCATGTTTTGTTGAGAGATTTCTGGGTGTGCAGGAATTTTGGTGCTCATAGTCATTGGATGATTATTCTGACCTATGTATTCTCAAGAGAGGAATTAGCTAAAAGTGAGGTATGCTTCAATCGCAAACTGATAATATCTTATGTTCCTAAAGATTTCAATATTTCTCAATCACATACATAAATTTTGTGCTCAAATTACTCAAAATTCTTGGTGAAATTGCATTGACATATCTTAATAATTGATTTTATTGTAGCAACTCTCGCAAAAGGGGAAGTTTGTGGATTCTCATGTCAACCAGAACGAGTTTTTAGTGGAGGAAAGCTATACTTCGTTACAATTGCTCGATTCGATTGAGCTCACAAAGCTGCTGGGCATGATTTTGGGTAATTTGCGACGCGCTAACGAGCACTCTGTTGAATATTTAAGTAGCATAACAAGCATTCCGGCTGACCGATTGAACAATATTGAGTCGGGAAAATATAGCCCAACACTGTTAGAATTTTACGCTCTTGCATTTGCCTTAGATATTGATCCGTTGGAGATTTTGCTACCTGTGCAAACCTTGATGGAAATTCTAGAAAATAAAAAGAGCGTAAGCCTCTTGACTGCAAGGCGTGAATAGCAGGCAAGAACCATTAAGTTGTGGCCTGAATTGCTTAGGCTAATGCTTTTTTAATTTTAGTAACTGCATCACATGTTGCAGCATCTAGAAACCCATGACCCCAATCCGGGCATTCAATAAGTTCCCCGTTTTGGAGATAGTCAATAGCACTTTTGGTATGTTCATAGATGTCATCGTGGGGATTTAGTACTGTGATTTTATGGGGCAGGGTGGGCAATATGCTTTTGAAGCGGGGAATGTATTTGAACGCTGCATGATGGCCCCACTCATAATCTTCACCGCCACGTAAATTTTCTGCCAATGATGTTGCCATCATTTCCATAGTCATACCAGGGCCGCGATGTTCATTAATCCGCTCCCACATGATCTTAAAACGCGATCCTTCTTTATCAAGGGGTATAGGAGAGTATGCCTTGTCGAATTCGATACATTCATCATCGCTTAAAAGAGGTGCAGAGATCATTACAATATTATTGATGAGTGCTGGATTTGTATAAGCGAGTTGGGCAGCGACCAGTGAACCGGTGTGATGGCCTAGAAGGTCGATCTTCTCGTGATTAAAATACTGCGCAACCTGAAATATGCTATCAGAGTATTTTTCTACTGTTACGACAGGTTCTGCGGGTGGAGCACTGGATTCTCCGTATCCGGGGTAATCTGGAGCCAGGATTATACGATCATCACTGGCATGTCGCATAAAGAGTTCATATGACCGACCCGATTTTGGAATCATGTGCAAGCAGTAAAGAGGAGGCTTGGATATTTTCGTTGGAATAGCGATCCGAAGATGTATTTGACCGTACGCACCATCTATAAATTGTCTTTTGACAGCTGCCATAATGTGGGGGGCCATTATCAATTTTCTGGCGAGACAGTGATGATACACTTACCGATATTATGACCGTTCATCAATTTTTCAAATAGAATTGGAGCATTTTCAAGGCCATCAGCAATATCTTCTGCGAAGGTCAGTTTTGCATCTCTAATCCATCCAGCTGCCTGTGAAACATATTCATCCCAACGCGGATAGAAATCATAAACAACCAGTCCTGATAATTGTGCC
>CAZGVP010000554.1:0-1986 GCA_964529135.1 uncultured Caulobacterales bacterium
GGCGTTGGCGTAGCAACGTATATTTGATCCTCACCTGTATCAGCGTGACAGCATTATTTTTGGGGTACGCGCCTTCTAGTTCCAGGTTGCCGGATTTTCTGCATTACACTGTCAGGCTAATGGATGTGCCGCATCTCGTTCTTACATGGCTGTTTGCGTTGTCGCTTTATCAACGAAACTTTAAACTAGAGGCCTCTCATATAGTTGTGGGAACGCTGTATGTTCTCCCGATTTATTATATTCGCCTGAGTGCGATGGACATTCTGCCAGCGTATCCAGGTTGGCTGATTACAATTATCAGCATCATGTCCCTGATTCTAACGGGTCATTTGATATATATAATTATACGAGAACTCGGGGATGACTTAATAGAGAAACGCAGATCGTCTCGTCTCTATTTTGTAATGGTCATTATCTTTGTAACGATTGTCGCAGCAGTTTCCGAGATTTTCGCGTCCTCACTTCCTGTTGATAAAACAACGATGAAAATAGCTTCCATATGGCCTGCCATTGTATGGGGTTGTTATTGGATGCTCGAATTTAATGACCAGGCAATACGCTTCCAAGCAACCACAGAAAACACCATTAGCCGGCGGGACCATGATCTAAAGCATAAACTTGATGTTATCATCCGAACCCAGGAGGCCTTCAAAGAAGCGGATCTGACGATCATTATGCTGTCAAAGCGGCTTGGTGTTACACAACACCGTTTGCGTGCGTTTATTAACCAAACCCTTGGTTATGACAATTTTAGTACATACCTCAATTCATATCGAATAGAGGCCGTTAAAAAAGCATTAGAACTACCTGAAAATGCTCAAATCCCAATTATTACAATAGCCTTAGACAATGGATTTCGTTCACTTTCGCCCTTCAACCGGGCCTTTCGACTAATGGAAGGCACGACACCGTCAGAGTATCGGCGTAGGGTAGGTGAACAGCTCTAAGCGCATACACTTTTGCCTGATACTGCGCGATTTTTGGTGATCAGTGCTGTGATAAATTCTACAGTGACGCATAAAGACCTTCGGTGCAGGTCATAAAAGTTTGATATGCGGCACCATTTGCCCTGAACGACCGCATTTGTCACGTCAGGTTTTGTGAGGATGATTTAGTCTCCATATACATCATCAGGGATAGGTCTTGTGGAAACAGAATAATCTTTTTGTTAGAGGTTAGGGCGTTTCCGGCCAATGGCGGGTAAAATCACCCGCTGGACCCTTTATGATTGTTTCGATAAGGCCAAACCTAAATGCCTGCTTTTGATCTATATCGCTCAATATTTTATCGTTCCTCAGAGTGCTTACCAATTGCAATATGAGGAACTAGTTGCTTTGCTGTATTGCTAGTCGGACAAGCCCAAAAGATAGCGTCGTATGGCACTAAAGAACTCTCTTCCAGCGTCGCTATTGGTAAGGACTATTATGCCAGCCTCTTGATCTTCATAGTATTCAAAGAGTGAATGATTTGTATCATTTGTGCCTGTGTGACCAATTGCTCTTCCATAAGGCGTCGCGGTGAGTCTGAAACCAAGACCATATTCTGAGGGCCAAAGAGTATCTGCCTCTGTTGGCGGTATATCAATTTGGGGCTGAAGCATTTTTTTATAACCCGCTTTGGATAAGCCATCTTTTCGGATTAGGCTGGTCATAAAGTTTGCGAGCGCTGGTGCATTGGTTAGCATTGAGTAGGCGACGCCGACATTGCCGTATTGATTTGGTTCTTCAGTCTGCATGTTTTTATGGCCATATGCAATGCGGTCCAATACCGTTCCATTATCGAAGAACAATGTATTGCCAAGCTGACCCATGGGCATCTGAAATTCAGATTCCAAAATCTCGCCAATTGAACGTCCTTGTATTTTCGATACTACACGGCCAAGATATTCATATCCGTCACCCGAATAACTAAAGCTTGTACCAGGGTCAAATGCTATATCCATGCGATTATTTGGTGTTAAAGAAGCCCAATTGGGCCAACCAGTTG
>CAZGVP010000555.1:0-1978 GCA_964529135.1 uncultured Caulobacterales bacterium
AAATGTTCAAGTTAGTCGGTCGCCTTATGAGTAATGCGGGCTAGAGTGTTTTAGCGCGTACATGAAGCTGTTTAACTCCACAGATAAAATTTGATCGGGTCCATGTGGGCTCTTGCAACACCTCAAAGTGGTCCAGTCGTTTAAGCAGTTCTTCAAGAACAATGCTCACTTCCATTCTGGCCAGATGCATACCAAGGCACAGATGGGGGCCTCCCTGACCGAACGCTAAATGACGGTTGGGCTTGCGGCCCAGCTGTACATCATGCGGATTATCGAACACTTCTTCATCGCGGCTGCCAGATACAAACCAAAGCAATACCTTGTCACCCTTGCGAATTTTCTTACCGTGTAACTCATAGTCTTCAGTGGCGGTACGGCGAAAGTGCATGGTGGGTGATGCCATGCGAATAAACTCATCAGCACAGGTATCCCAATACTGATTGGTTTTTAACTGAGTGATCAATTCAGGGTTATGAGCTAGCTGGTTTAATGCAAACGCAATAGAATAGCGAGTGGTATCATTGCCAGCCGCCACCAATAAACAGAAGAAGTTTTTAAATTCCAGCGCGTTCAATCCGTTTTCATCAAGCATCATTTTTGCGAGAATTCCAGATTCTGCAACCGATCTTTTGTTTTCCAGAAGATCATCAGCATAGTCGTAGAGTTCAAGACCGGCCGGACTTCTAAACGGCATCATTCTGTAAGCACTGGTATCCATTTTATCGACAACATGCTCGGTAAAATCCGGATCGCTGTTACCAATTAATGCATCGCCTTTCTCAACAAGCCAAGGCAGATCTTCGTCCGGCACACCAAGAATACGGCCAAGCATTAGCATGGGTAACTGTTTGGCTATAGCGTCGACCGCATCAAACTCTGGCTGTTGCAAGGCTTTGTCGACGATATCTGCAGCCAACTCTCTAATGAGACTGTCAAATTTACTGACTGTGGGTTTTGAGAAGCTGGGGTTTACTTTACGCCTTGTTGCCACATGTTCGGGTGCATCGGTTTCCTGAAAGGTTCGACGCGCCATATACTCTTCATACGATTGATCTTCCAGACGGATACCTTGTGCCGAACTGAATATCAGGTTCTCTTTATTGGCAAGTCCAATGTCGGCATAGCGAGTCAGACTCCAAAACCCCTTGGTATCGGTATCACCCTCTGTCCACGAGACCGGGTCTTCTTTACGTAATCGCGCAAAAGTATTATGCGGCACTCCACTGGCAAAGCTGTCATGATCTAACAGATTAAGATGTCCGTTATCAAGCATGGGCTTTGATACCTTTAAAAAAATTAGTCGACCATGTAGCAAACACATGGCCCTTCTGTTGTTGCTCCATGCTGGTCCAGGCTCGCTTTACTTCATCAGCCGGCATTTTCTTTTCCATAAACCCGAGTACGCAAGCCATAAATTCGTGTGTAAATTCCGGGTGTGCCTGAGTGGTAAATATATGGTCACCTTTTGCAAAGCTGGCAATTTTGCAGTTATCACTTGAACCCAACAGGTCACAATCTTCGGGTAGCTCTACTACCTGATCCTCGTGAAATACATACATAGGCAGAGAATCTATTGCGTCTGACATCCAGGGACGGGGCTGATGAAATCGGGTTTCTTCGATGCCGACGTTATAGCCGTCTTTAGAGCGCTGGATCTTTCCACCCAACGCCAGAGCTATAGCCTGATGTCCAAAACATGCACCCATCAGTGGCTTTTTTTCTGCATCACAACGTTGAATAAAATCAGTTAGTTTATCAGTGAATATATGTTTATCCAGCACACTTAAAGGACTGCCGGTAATCATAAAGGCGTCCTGTTCGTCGAGTGTCTCGGGAACTTCACCACCAATGGTCATGTAAATTCGATACTCAAATCGATCAATTTGCGCGTCGAACAAATCCCGGAAGCGGTGTGCATCATCGGGGAATGCGTCGCCAACCTCGACAGACTTGTCATGGTTGGTCTGCAGTATGCCAA
>CAZGVP010000556.1:0-1978 GCA_964529135.1 uncultured Caulobacterales bacterium
GTTCAGGCCTTTTAGTTTATCAGGAGCAAGTCATCAGCACAGTTGAGACTGACCAGAGCGCATCTGAGCATCTACTGGTCATACGCCCTGAAAGGCTATTTATTATAAAAGATGAACAATTCGATCCGGAAAAAACGGTCGTTTTTAATGGTGTCGTTAAAGAGTTTGTTTTTCAGGGTGAAACCGCGTTTGTGGTCATGTCAATCAACGATCAACACGAGCTTTCTTTTCGCTTCGGAACAGATGCCTCTGAAACAAGCAGCTACTTGCAAGTTGGGCAGACGCTTAGCGTTGGCCTGGAACGGCGCAATGTGATTGTCATTCCAAAGGATACAAGCACGTGAGCACAAGCAGCTTATCCCACCACGAGCCCGGCGTGAACGAACAAGCGCTAAACCGCCAGGCCAAAAACGAAAAGCGCTGGTTGATGAGCCTGGCGCTGCCTGCGATCATAGCGATAGTGGCTGTCATTGTGATCCCCGTCGGATGGCTTTTTTACTTATCGTTCGTCGGAGGGGATGGTCAGTTCTCTCTGGAGAACTACCAAAAAATGATCAAGTACAAGTCGTATATACGCGCATTTACAACCACCTTTCAAGTCAGCGTCTTCACCACATTGATTTGTATCGCTTTGGGCTATCCCCTGGCCTACTTTCTAGCCAATTTACCAACAAGAATTGCTGGCTTGTTCATGCTCACCGTGTTGTTACCATTCTGGACATCCCTATTAGTGCGCACTTATGCATGGTTGGTACTACTGCAAAAGAAAGGCATCCTCAACGATATGGCAATCTCCATGGGCTTGTGGGAATCACCCATTAAACTTGTGCACAACATGACAGGCACGTTGATTGGCATGGCGCATATCATGTTACCGTTTTTGGTTTTGCCGCTTTATAGCTCTATGCGCAAAATCAATCTGGATCTGATGCATGCTGCATCGAACCTCGGGGCTACACCCGTCCAGGCATTTTGGCAGGTTTACTTTCCATTATCCCGCTCTGGCATGGTGGCGGGTTCGCTGATTGTCTTTGTGCTTTGTCTTGGTTTTTATGTCACACCAGCCGTGCTTGGTGGTGGGCGCATCATCATGGTGGCTACTCAAATCACAGCCATTCTAGAAAACCAATTTGATTGGGGCGCGGCAAGTGCACTCGGTGTTGTGCTGCTTGTGGTGACTCTGCTGGTGCTGTTTATCGCGACTAGGCTATTCAAGCTCGACGTTGCTTTGTTTGGAGATAAATAACATGGCATGGATGAAGAGCCCGGCCTCTAACACTCAAATTACACACCGCCAACGTCTTTGGCTCTATATCGTCGCAGCCATCATCATGCTTTTACTTGTCATTCCGAGTTTCATTGTGATACCGATGTCGTTTTCGGATTCGAAATTTCTAGAGTTTCCACCAGAGAACTGGTCTGTTCGATGGTATGAGGTTTATTTCAGCTCGAAAAAATGGATGCTGGCAACTAAAACATCATTGAAAATCGGCGTATTGACGATGCTGTTCGCCACACCAATAGGCACGATGGCAGCTTATGCCCTATTCGTTTCAGGCCATCGATTCGCCCGTGCAATATTTTCGTTTTTGATCGCGCCGATGATTGTGCCTGTGATATTAATAGCGATTGGTGCTTTCTATGCGTTTGGCAAATTCGGGCTTAACAATACCATCACAGGGTTGGTACTAGCGCATACCGTGATTGCGATCCCACTGGTACTCATTATTATAACATCAGCGCTTCGTAATTATGATCTGGACCAGGAACGCGTTGCCAGAAGCCTCGGCGCAAACCGGGCTCATGCCTTTTTCGTGATTACCGTGCCACAAATCAAATTTTCAATTGCCACGGCTGCACTACTTTCCTTTTTAACATCCTTCGATGAAGTAATCATTTCAATTTTTGTATCCGGCGGGAAAAACGCGACCTTAACCAAACATATGTTTGGTGCATTGCGCGACTTTATCGATCCAAC
>CAZGVP010000557.1:0-1977 GCA_964529135.1 uncultured Caulobacterales bacterium
AGGTAGCGCACGCGACAATGCTAAAGCACTTTTGTCCGAATTTAAGGATTTGCCGGGTGTAAATGCAGTATCGATGTCTACGACACAAGTACCAAGAGTTGATGGACCACTCGGCGTATTTATTGCGCCGTCTCGCGGAAGAGACGATGCGCGTAGCATCCCAGTTATTACAACTGATCAATATTTTTTCTCATTGCTTGATATGCAGCCGCTAGCGGGTCGTTTTTTTGATGACGGCAGGACTATAGATTATAGACACACATTGGAGACCGGAGAAGATACGTTTGCCAGGAGTGCTATACTGAACGAGACCGCTGTTAAAAGCCTCGGATTTAAGACGAACGCGGAAGCGGTCGGCAAAGTCATTGTTTCACCAGGTCGAGCTGGCGATACGCAGGTTCAAATTGTTGGTGTCGCCGCTGACATACATTTGGAATCTCTATATAAAGAGGTTGAACCAAGCATATTTTATCTGTCCGATGAGCCGCTATTTTATATGCTTTTGGATATTGCTGACGACCGGCAACAACAAACAGTGGCAGCCCTAAGTCGGATATGGAGTGGCTTGGTTCCTGACGTGGCCTTTAAAGCGTCCTATGTGGATCAAGCGTTTTCAGATATTTATCAGGTTGCTGACCGTCAGGTTACATTGTTTTTGGTATTTGCTATTCTGGCGATATTGATAGCTAGTCTCGGTTTATATGGACTGTCGGCGCATATGGCGGAGAGAAGAACAAAAGAGATCGGTATTCGCAAAGTTTTGGGCGCGCGTAGTGTAGATATCCTTGTTCTATTTACTTGGCGTTTCACGAGATTGGTGCTTATGGCTGCTCCGATAGGTGTTTTTGTTACCGTCTTTACCATGAATGAATGGCTGACAAGTTTTGCCTACCATCTTTCGCTTTTCGGGAATGCGTGGGTTTTTATTCTGGCAATGTCTATTGCGATTGTCATTTCGTGGCTGACGGTTGGCAGCCATGCATTTAAGGTCTCTCGACTGAATCCCGTTAAGGCTCTGAAGCATCAATAAAAATATCACTATTGGCCCAGGTTGCGTGAAAACGCTAGCATCGCGAAATTTTGCGGTGCGAGATCCAAATAAATAGTAATTAGCGTACCATTTAACGCTCAAAAGCGATGACTAAAGTTGCTTTTTAGAAAAAATTCTATTCAGTCTCCTGCGGCAGGAGTTTTTACCTAGTCTGGACAAAAAGCCGTCACGTATAAAATGCGGCCAATAAGGCAAACTGCCCTAGGGATTCAATCGACAAAACCCTTAATCGGACTGATGAACTAGGGGGCTACAGCGTTGGTAGCAGGCTAGTGAAGTCAATAACCCCAAAGCCACAAAACCCACGAGGTAAACAGGACCAACTTATAGGTCCTGTTAATTTACGTTTCAGGTATTAGGCGGATGCTTTTCCAAACCTATTTTTCCTGCCGGTTTTCCGGATTCCTCAATTCCTCGCCAATTTGGGAGCGGAAGGCCCAATGCCGTCGATCAATTTTGATGTCAGATGTGGGCGTATTGTAACTTTCATCCACTAACTTGCGAATTCCTTTATTAAAAAGCACCGAGCGCTGCCATGGAATCTCATGCCCCAAACCTTTAACAGCGACTGTTTCCCGGTGTGATGTACCTGTAAGATGCTTTTCCATATATTCAACATTACCATAAGGTACCAATAAGTCCGCCGTACCATGCATGATAAGTGTCGGCGCTGTAATAGTACTTAACTGCGGCCGCATGGCTTCAAGTTGTTCCGGTAAAGCGAGCAGTTCTTTGTTGATAATTTTAAGCTCTTTCGGAACGAACCATGAAATAACTGGCGCGTTTCCTAATTTTTGCACAAACAAGGGATCAGGCTCGAGCGCCGGGTCAAGCGATGCAGACGTTAGCATCAAACCGCCAATCTTATCGCCATGACGGATCGCAACCATAGCAGCAATTGGGCTACCAGATGAATGACCAACAAC
>CAZGVP010000558.1:0-1965 GCA_964529135.1 uncultured Caulobacterales bacterium
CATACAGAGCACAAAAACGTGGCGGCAAGGGACGTGCTGGTATGCGTCCGAAAGACGAAGACTTTGTTGCGCAATTGTTTGTTGGTAATACACACACACCGCTCCTGTTCTTTACGTCTACAGGTATGTGCTACAATCTGAAATTGTGGCGTTTGCCGGAAGGGAATCCGCAATCGCGTGGCAAAGCCTTCGTCAATTTGTTGCCTCTGGGGCCTGACGAGCGTGTTACCAATATTCTTCCATTGCCCGAAGATGAAGATGCCTGGGATAATTTGCATGTGATGTTCGCGACACGCTCTGGCGGTGTGCGTCGAAACAAACTCTCAGATTTCAGACGGGTTAATCGTAATGGCAAGATTGCCATGAAACTTGATGAAGGTGACGGAATTATCGGCGTGGAGATTTGCCGCCCTGAAGAAGATGTTCTGTTAACAACCGCTTCAGGAATGTGTATTCGCTTCCAGGTGGAAGATGTGCGTGTCTTCACTGGGCGCACTTCGACAGGTGTTCGTGGAATTAAATTGAACGATGATGATACCGTTATCTCCATGGCAATTCTTCGCCATGTGGATGCGACCTCTGATGAAACCAGAGCTTACCTTAAACATGCAGCAGCCATGCGACGTGCGGCAGGTGAGGATAGTGAAGAAACAGATGGTGACGAGGCTACGAATGATGAAACATCGGCTTTGACCCCAGAACAAATCGCCATGTTTGGTGCCGCTGAACAATTTGTTCTGACAGTTACGGAAAATGGCTATGGTAAACGCTCATCATCATACGAGTACAGAACATCTGGCCGGGGCGGAAAAGGAATTATCGCAATTGTTTCTAATGCCCGTAATGGTCGCGTTGTTGCTTCATTCCCATCTGAGGATTCTGACGGAATTATGCTGGTTACCAATGGTGGTCAATTAATCCGTACACCTGTGCACGATATTCGCGTGGCTGGGCGAAACACTCAAGGTGTCACTATTTTCAAAACCCGTGACAGCGAACAAGTGGTTTCTGTTGAGCGAATTGAAGATATTGCAGAGGATGAAGAAACGGGAGAGGACTAGGCATGGCCCATCGTATAGGATTATATCCTGGTACTTTTGATCCCATGACCCTTGGTCATTTGGATATTATCAAGCGCGCAGTAAAGCTGGTTGATGAATTAATAATTGGTGTTGCGATCAATGTCGCGAAGGGTCCTTTATTTAACCTGGAAGAGCGGGTCGCTATGGTTGAAGAAGAAATGAAGGTAGTTTCGTCGAGTAGCGGCATTCCCATAAGGATCGAACCTTTTGATTCCTTACTCGTGCAATTTGCCGATGAGAAAAAGGCCGACGTTATTATTCGCGGGCTTAGGGCGGTTTCTGACTTTGAATATGAATATCAGATGGTCGCAATGAATGATGCACTCAACGATCGGGTTGAAACAGTATTTTTAATGGCTGATCTTAAATATCAGGCGATTGCTTCACGCTTGGTAAAAGAGATAGCAAAATTAGACGGTGATATTTCTGCATTTGTGCCGGAGAAAGTAGCTGTAAAATTACTTGAAAAGCTGGGTAGCTAGAGTGCCCCGACCAAAAATGGGAGAGATTGGCATATTTAGTCACGTAACATTGGGAACTAATGATTGGGCGCGAGCCAAACCGTTTTGGGATGCTGTGGCTAAAACATTGGATTGGCCTTTATTTGATGCCTCTGATGACGGGGCTGCTTATGGAAATCCTGCCGGTCAGATCATATTTATTGGCCCAGCCTATGATGAAAAACCTGCGAGCGCAGGTAATGGCACCCATATAGCATTTATAGCAAAGCGAAGAGCAGACGTTGATGCTTTTTATAACGCGGCTATGGCAAATGGTGGTAAGGATGAAGGCAAGCCGGGATTGCGTCCCCATTATCATGCTAATTATTATGGAGCCTATGTTAGAGACCCCGACGGTAATAAATTGCAGGCAGTGTGTCATT
>CAZGVP010000559.1:0-1956 GCA_964529135.1 uncultured Caulobacterales bacterium
CTCAACATTACCGCTTGGATGTTGGGCGAGCGCAGAATGGTAGCTAATTGTTAAACCAAATGCCGATACCAGTGCTGTTTTGAATAATTTTTTGATCACAGAACTTCCTCCCCTTAGTTCAGAAACGATTTAGTGCCGGTGACCTTACCTCTGATCGGTGATCTGGTCGAGCAGCAATCCTTATCGGCTCTGCGCGCAGAAACACGCCGAGATTACAATTTATTTAGAGTTCGATTTTATTATCACCAGCATTGCAACGGGGGTTGTGACGGGAAGTAGTCCTATGTTGAAGTATTTGGGCGATAAGTTAGGCATGTCCAAGTTTAAGGTTGGCGCTATCATTTCATTGATGGGCGTAGGGTTTGCGTCAGGAATTGGTTCGATTCTTGGCGTTCAGTACGGATTTCTGACACCTGTTGAGTTGGTAGTCACTCCCCTGAGTTCAGTTTCATATTTCCTAATCGCTATCGGCTACATTGTGCTACCTGATAGCCAGCACGCTAAAATGTCTTCGGCCTTTAAGTTGGTTTGCGGCTCCACCCTTATGATCGCCCAGATTGAAGCATCCTTAAGCGAAGTCAACAATATTGAGTTCTATATCCTGTGGGTTCCTACATTCTATATCGCGCTGCTATTTGCCTACCTGAAAGAACGGAAATTTAACTGGGGCTATAATTTCTTCTATTTATCGGCCGTCAGTGTATCCTTGTGTCTTATTTGTGGACCGCTACCGCTGAGTAGTCGATCGGCAGTCATGATGATATTCATGATTATCTGTCAGGGCATATTGGTGGTTATTCTTTCAAATCTGGAACGGTTCTTAAAACACGCAGGTGCAAATGAAGCCCGAACGAAAATCCTGCAGGAATCAACAAGGCAACTCCGGCGCGCTGCAGAAGAATCCGAAGCTGCACGTAAAGAAGCGACAGCGGCCAATCGTGCGAAATCACGATTCATTGCCAATATGAGCCATGAACTTAGAACGCCCCTCAATTCCATTATCGGGTTTTCAGAGATATTGAAGAATGCGGATGGTTTTGGCAGTAACAAGGATCAGCACGGCGAATATGTCAATCATATCCATGAAAGTGGTAATCATCTTTTGAGCCTTGTGAATGATATTCTGGATGTCGCCAAGATTGAAGCTGGTAAATTGACCCTTCGCGAAACTGAAGTATGGTTGGAGGAAATCGTTGATAGTGCATCCGTAACTGTTGAGGCGATGGCATTGCGGAAAAATATTACCCTAAGGGTAGATGCAGTTGACCCAGGCCTGACTTTGTTCGCCGATCCTAAAATGCTCAAGCAGGTGATGCTTAACCTTCTTTCCAATTCAGTTAAGTTCACTGAGGACGGGGGGCTTGTCGAAGTCAAAACGGCTATCAGCGAGAGCGGTGATGTAGAGTTGACAGTTTCTGATAATGGTATCGGTATGGACGAAGAAGCCATCAAGAATGTAATGGAACCTTTTGTCCAGGCAGAAGATGAATATGCTCGCGAACAGGGCGGCACGGGCCTCGGACTTTATCTCGTGCATGCCATGATGCAACTGCACGAGGGCGATGCCCATATTTATAGTAAGCCGGGTGAGGGTACTTCAGTCACCTTGGTGTTCCCCAAAGACCGTAATGTATCCCAAAAACTCTCTGCTTAGACGCTAACCGATAAACTGAGCCTTAGATTGTTTTAAAAAATCAGGCTTGACTCTCGATCTAAAATGTAATTATGTAATTACATGTTTACATTAAAAGATATGGATCATATTTTCCAAGCGTTATCGCATGAGACACGGCGAGAGATCCTTGACCTGTTGCGGGATGGGCCTGGTCAGAATGTTGGTGAATTGGCCAAGTCCTTTGATGTCACGCGGATAGCCATCATGAACCATTTAACGGTGCTTGAATCCGCGGGCCTCATTGTGAGCGAAAAGGATGGGCGCAGCCGCCGACTTTACCT
>CAZGVP010000560.1:0-1955 GCA_964529135.1 uncultured Caulobacterales bacterium
AGGCCGTATTTTTCCTTAAGTGCCAAGTTGGCGCCTGTATGATCCCAGTGATGATGGGTGTTGATAATATGCGTCAGGTTCCATCCGCGCGCCTCAAGTTCGTTTATCACCGGCTCATCAACGGCCGGGTCAACAATTGCGGTATTACCGGATTTGGGTTCATGCACCAGATAAAGATAGTTATCGGAGAGAACAGGAATTTGAATGATTTCAAGCATACTCTTTCACCCACCAACGAGATATTTGGGTGACTATAACGAGGGGTGCTTATCTCGTGAAGTAGGAAAGCGAGCGTATCAAGGCTTCTCGATCAACTCTACGCTACCCGTAACCTCAGTACCCACTGTGATTTCACGGTAGAAACAGCTTGGATGGCCCACATGACAGCATTTCCCGCCTTTTTGTTCGACCGATAACCAAAGACTGTCCTGATCGCAGTCAACGCGGAAAGATTTGACGATTTGATATTCGCCGGATGTTGCGCCCTTATGCCAAAGTTCCTGACGGGACCTGCTGAAATAATGCGCTTCGCCGGTCCCAATCGTTTTCTCGATAGCTTCCGCGTCCATCCAGGCCTGCATCAGAACCTGACCAGTTCCCACGTCGGTCGTGACAACGGGTATCAGTCCGCGATCATCAAATTTGAGCGCGAGCTTATCACCGTTTTCAATAAAATTACGGTCATCACGCGGGGCGAATACTATTTTCGTCATTGATTTGTCCATTTGTAGAGAATCGCCAAATAAAAAAGGCGACACATTCGTATCGCCTTTTATCGGATTGATGGTTTTTAGGCCAGTCAGAACTGCAACTTAAACGCCGTTACCCATGCTTGATGCGCGGATAAGGTTCCAGAAACGTGTTTCCATGTCCGGGTCCTTAAACACACCGCGGAACTGGCGTGTTAGCGTGTAAACACCGTCATGTTTGACGCCGCGGCAGCTCATGCAGCCATGTGTTGCGTCAACAACGATTGCGACACCTTTGGGGTTCAGGTGTTCTTCAAGCGCGTCTGCGACTTGTGCTGTCATTGTTTCCTGGGTCTGCAAACGTTTGCCGAACGCTTCAACGATCCGTGCCAGCTTTGAAATACCAACAACGCTACCGTTTGGCATGTAGCCGACATGCGCAATTCCTTCGACCGGTACCATATGGTGTTCGCAGTGGCTTTGAACCTTGATGCCGCGCAGGACGACCATGTCGTCATAGCCCGCGACCTCTTCAAAGGTACGCTCTAAAATCTCTGCAGGGTCTTTCGTGTATCCTTCGAAAAACTCTTCATAGGCTTTGACAACGCGTTTCGGCGTGTCCAGTAAGCCTTCCCGGTTCGGGTTATCACCAGCCCATTCAATCAATGTACGAACAGCTGCTTCGGCTTCGGCGCGTGTCGGGCGACGAAACGTTGCTTTATCATTATCCTGGATGGGAGTTGGCGCATCTCCGTCACCAGACACCTTCAGTTCAAAGCCATCATTGTTTCTGGCTTTTTCAAGTACGGCATCCATAGGGATGTCCTTTCTATTTCGTGGCCTTATCAGCGAAGTAGCCACCCGCATTCATTCACGGATAGGCGCGCCCAAGACCGTTTAGCTATCTTAATACGCAAATCTAAGGGGATCAGATTAAGATAGAACAAACAACCTAATTACTTTTCAAACGGTTGTTTGCCGCAACCTTTATCATCTGGTTGCTCCATTTTGGATTTCAATAGCCTAGCAGACGATAGGCGTCTGTCACATCACAGTTAAGCCATATGGGCGCGAGGGGTGCGGTAACTAAGACACTTGGCAACGGAGGCTAAAACGCCTACTTGATAGACAGTTTTTTTGTAAATGTGTCGAAGAATGACCGAATTATATAACACTGAAATTCTGCGTTGGACCACCAGGATACCGCATACAAAGCGACTTTTAGATCCAGAGCATACGGTAGTGAAAACAAGCCGTATCTGTGGT
>CAZGVP010000561.1:0-1945 GCA_964529135.1 uncultured Caulobacterales bacterium
CGACTATAGCGAACATACTGGTTACACAGACGACGCTGGAAAACCACGATTTTTTGAGGATCTTTCTTTTCCTGGTAGGCATCGCTTTGTTGATGTATTTCCTGTTTTCCATTTTTCCTTTCAACTCAGACAATGCGGGTTATTTGATCAGAGGCTTGATACTTCTGGTAATAATCGGCGGACTTGCCGCGTTCACGAGTAGAAGCAGCACCGCCCGTCTTTTCAAAATGGCCGGTATATGGGGGCTTATAATTGCGGGCATATCCGGATTCTATATCATCAAAAATGATGTTGGATCACAGTATATGAGTGCTGTGGATCCAACTGGTGTGATCGAGCACGAAAATGGATTAATCGTCAGGCGCTCACCAGATGGTCACTTTTGGCTACGAGCAGAGATAAATGACACTCCCATCCGAATGATGGTTGATACTGGCGCATCAAATATTGTCTTAAGCCCAGAAGATGCTGAACGGATTGGATACGATCTAGATGACCTCGATTTTTCAAGGTTCGCAGATACTGCAAATGGCAGAGTTTCCTACGCAAGTGTGCGCGCAAGAAGCCTTGAATTAGGCCCTGCCAATTTCCGTAATATTCCAATGACCGTGAATGGCGCCGAAATGCGTGGGTCGCTTTTGGGACTTAGCCTCCTCAATGAATTCTCAAGCGTGGAGTTCAGGGGCGATACCATGATCATCCGTCCCTGATGATAGATTGCCCTAGACAAAATATACATTTCACTGCGATAACCTAAGAAACTTGCTCAACATAAACCCTAGAGCTTTTCTTTAATGAAAAATGAGTCCACTTCACATTGGCGAACAGTAAAAAGCCTGCTGCCTTATTTATGGATAAGGGGCAGGGGTGATCTAAAAATACGAGTTATTCTTGCGCTATCATTTCTAGTTCTTGCCAAATTCATCGGTGTCTACATCCCTTTTGTTTTTAAAGATGCAGTTGACCTGCTGACCGAAGGGAAAGATGTAACGCCAGGCTTGATAATCGCAGCAACACCCGTAACACTTGTTATCGGATATGGCCTGGCGCGCGTTTTGGCCCTTGTATTCGGTGAATTACGAGATGCTGTGTTCGTAAAAGTAGGACAACATGCTCTTAGAAATATCGCCCTGAAAACTTTCAGACACTTACATAATCTATCGCTAAGATATCATCTGGAGCGAAAAACTGGCGGACTTAGCCGCATTATTGAACGCGGCACGCGTGGCATCGACTTCCTCCTCCGGTTCATGCTTTTCAATATTCTCCCGACATTTCTGGAGATTTTCCTGATTTCCTACATCTTTTGGTCGGAATTTGGTTTCATTTATGCGCTCGTCACGCTTGCTAGCCTGTTCGGCTACATCTTTTTTACAACATGGGTCACCGATTGGCGGCTTAAGTTTCGGCGCGAAATGAATGATCAAGATACCAAAGCCAATACAAAGGCTATCGACAGCCTTCTTAATTTTGAAACGGTGAAATATTTCACGAACGAAAATTATGAGGCCGAGCGCTATGATGTTGCGCTTAAAGGGTATGAAAGTGCTGCGGTCAGAAGTCAGCTTTCCCTGACACTTTTGAATATCGGGCAGGGCATCATTATCTCAACCGGCCTTGTTATTGTTCTTGCGATGACAGGCGTTGGTGTCCTTGAAGGTAGATTCACTATTGGTGAGTTCGTTCTCGCGAACTCGCTTCTCATCCAAATCTACATGCCACTCAATTTCCTCGGGTTTGTATACCGAGAAATCAAACAGTCGCTTACCGATATGGAGAAGATGTTTGATGTTGTCGCGACGAATGTTGAGATTGCAGACGAAGTCGACGCAAAAGACTTAGAAATAATTAATAGCTCGATCGAGTTTAACAATGTCTCATTTCATTATGATGAAAACCGTCCAATATTGAAAAATGTATCATTCAAAGTGCCCGCTGGCACCAC
>CAZGVP010000562.1:0-1939 GCA_964529135.1 uncultured Caulobacterales bacterium
AGCAAATCCTGCTAGCGATCCAACGGATTTCCCGCTGTAAAAATCGCTCGGCAGCGTTTGAATATTGCCAACGGCAGTTTGGAACCCAAACAGGATAGCAGCCATTAACATCACAGCGACAAACGGCGTTGCAGCTTGCGTTGTGAGCAGCAGGAACACGAGCATGATCAAACCACCCAATGTGATAACCGACTTGCGGGTTTTATTGACGGTCCAGCCTGCTTTAATACGGTTTTGGGCAAGAAGGCCGCCAAACCATGCGCCAAACATCGCGCCTACATAGGGTATCCATGCGTAGATAGCGATCTCTTCGACACCGAAACCATAAGTCTCGTTTAGATAAAGTGGCAACCAGCCGATGAACAACCACCAGATGGGGTCAAGGAAGAACGAAGCCATAATAACGCCCCAGCTTTCCTTACGGGAGAGTAGCTCGCCAGAATTTGGAGCATAATCGGCGACCTCATCCGCCTCGACATTGCGTTGACCAGAGATGATATACTGACGTTCTTCCTCAGACAGCCAAGGATGCGTATCGGGACCCGATTTATAGACCAAAAGCCAGGGGATAAGCCACAAGAAACCCAGTGCACCAATTGCGATGAAAGTCGCCTGCCAGCTTCCCAAGAACACAAACAGGATACCAATAATCGGTGCGGAGACAATCCCACCAATCGCTGCGCCAGAGTTAAAAATACCCTGCGCTAAAGCACGCTCGTTGATAGGAAACCATTCCGCATTTGCCTTGGTTGCGCCGGGCCAGTTTCCTGCCTCCGATACACCCAGTAAAGCACGAAAGATTGCAAAACTTGTCAGGCCAGAGGCCACCGCATGCAGCGCGGTAGCCAATGACCACACACCTATAGCGAGAACAAAACCAAGCCGCGTGCCTATCCAGTCGAAGATTTTTCCGAACAATGTCTGACCAAAGGCATAGGCAAAGGTGAACACGTTGAGAATAATAGCATAATCGGTTTTTGTAAGACCAAGGTCATCCGAAATTTCAGGCCATAAAAAGCCAAGCGCGCCGCGATCAATATAATTGATGATAGTGGCTAACGCGACAAGACTAACTATCGCCCAACGGAATTTACCGACTTTTGCAATACTACTCATTACTATTTCTCCTCTTCGAGAAAATCTTCCCGTACCGGATTGAATATGTCGAGCAGCGAGCCCGCTTCGATACAAGTAATCCCATGATCCGTGTCTGGAGTGATCGCGACACTGTCACCCGCGACCAATTCCCGTTCCTTGCCGCCCATCATCGCCCGAAAGCGGCCGGACTCAATATAACTGATTTGACTATGCGGATGCTGGTGGACCGTGCCGGCAATTCCTGCATCAAACCAGAGACGACACAGCATCAGATCCGGACCATAGGTCAAAATCTGACGTTTGATACCTGGCTCCAAAACCTCTAACGGCGCATCGGATGCACGGACAAATGTTTCGCTTTGGCGCGCCTGTATTATTGTGTCCGTCATTTGGCGCCTCCACCCAGTCGGACATGAGCAGCATAACCGGTCCAGCTAATTTTTTGTCCACCTATCTCGGCTTGATGTTTTTTGCTTTTGTCTTGATCATAAGAAATGGCGAGCACGGACATTGCGCCCGCCAATGTTTCGATCAGCAACAGATCAGCTCCGCCTGCTTGCACATGCGCGATTGATTTAATCTGGCTATCGCTCGCCGTTGTGCGTTCTGCGGCGCCATCATAGCGGCCATGGGCTTCCAAAATAACGGCAAAGACCATGTTACTGCCCGACGCTCGCTGAAGCAGCATCGGTTCGCGGCGCAGATTGAAATCAGGATCATTGGCACCGCTCTCGGCTAATATCGTCTCGCTTCCCGCCTGCGGAATCCAACGAGACGTATAGAAACGGTCATCCTTTATCCACGTTACAAAGGCATTATCCGCGCTCGCCGGTCGGCCTTT
>CAZGVP010000563.1:0-1938 GCA_964529135.1 uncultured Caulobacterales bacterium
AAAAGAACTGCAGAGTTGGTTCTGCAAGCGAAAGCCAAGCAGAACCACAGCACGCTGATTTGTATGGTGAGGTTTGGAAACGTGCTGGGTTCATCAGGATCTGTGGTACCAAAGTTCAAACAGCAAATCGAAGCTGGCGGTCCTGTTACGATTACCCACGCTGACATCACGCGATATTTCATGACCATACCCGAAGCATCGCAGCTAGTATTACAGGCTAGTGCCTTGGCTAAGGGTGGCGACGTGTTTGTCCTCGAAATGGGTGAACCCGTCCGAATCATGGATCTTGCCCTGAAGATGATCAAGCTCTACGGAAAGCAGCTTAAAAATACGGATGCACCTGCGGGTGATATTGGCATTGAAGTAACTGGCCTGCGTATGGGCGAGAAAATGCACGAGGAACTGTTTATCTCAGGCGCTGCCCAAAAAACTGGTGTCAGTAAAATACTGAGAGAGGATGAGCAGAGTTTAGCGGCGACCGAACTGGGTCAGGTTTTATCGAAAGTCTCCCGACATTTAAATCGAGGCGAAGTTGAAGAGGCCAAAGCCGCAGTGCTGGCACTAGCCTGGCAATTTGCTGAAAAACCGGCGTCATCCGATGCTCCGGCTGCAAATTCACCTATCTACGAGCCGCGTGCGACCACATCTATAAACGTTACAAAAAAACCTCTGCTACCGACCACTGAAACAACCGTATAAATCACACTGATTTAACCGTTCTAATGAAGGGCCTGTTGGATCGTTCGAGGTAGGCGTTTGTGCTGACCTACCTGATTGGGACTACTTCCATTGCTCGATCCAAAGGCTCAAATTTAAACCTCCACCAGTGAACTCACTGAATGGGGACCTGCAATGTTAGCCAGCTGTTTCCCACTGGCACCAACATTGATGTTCTCGATCTCCCCAATGTGATCAACCCATCGAAATCGTGGTGATCTACATTGCATATTGGAAGATCTCCAAACTCGAGTAATCGTTAGAGTGTTAAACTTGGCTACGACACTGGTTCAGTTGTGGCTGGACTGACAGATTTATTTACAGATGGATAATTCGCTCTGACGGATTCTCTTAAGGAGTTGTAATATGGACAAAACCATTTTTCCGGTGATTCTTTCTGGTGGCGTAGGATCTCGACTATGGCCAAAATCCAGAGCGTCCAGGCCAAAGCAATTTGTTGATTTGGTGGGGACTGAGTCGTTATTTCAGCACACGCTTCAGCGGTTAAATGTCCCTCATTTCGCCTCGCCCATTATCATCTGTAATGAAGAGCATCGCTTTTTTGTTGCCGAACAAAGTCGCCAATGCGATATAGACCCGAGTGAGATCATTCTTGAACCCTTTGGTCGGAACACAGCTCCCGCAATCGCGCTGGCAGCCTTGTCTGCGTTGAAAAAGAGTGCAAACGCTGTATTGCTTGTGTGTCCCTCAGATCACTGGATCACTGATAGTGGAGCATTCCTAACTGCTGTAGATAGTGCCGTGGAGTCTGCGGAATCCGGAAGTCTGGCAACCTTTGGCGTTGATCCTACCGGACCTAATACTGGGTATGGTTACATTAAAGCTGCATCCGAAGGTGTCTCCTCAGTTCGGCAATTTATCGAAAAACCCACACTGTCGTCGGCGCAAGAATTTCTAGATTCTGACGATCAGTACTATTGGAATAGCGGAATGTTTGTGTTTCGTGCAGATCAATACCTCTCGGAATTGGCTCAGCATTCCCCGAGCATTCCTGATTTGTGCAATCAGGCTTATGAGCAAGGCACAAAAGATCTGGATTTTTACCGAATAGACGCAGATAGCTTTAGAGATTGCCCGGATATTTCTATCGACTATGCCGTGATGGAGAAAACCAGTCAGGCAACGGTGGTACCTTTGCAAACTGGCTGGAGTGACCTGGGAGTCTGGTCAACCGTGCGTGAAATTTTACCGCAGGATGAG
>CAZGVP010000564.1:0-1936 GCA_964529135.1 uncultured Caulobacterales bacterium
GTGACAACATAGCATTTGACGAAATGTGTTTTCTGCAAAATTGTGTGTTAACATTAAAATTCGCCTACCTTATTAAGGCGTTGTTTTATATATTTTATTTTGAAATTGAATTTTAAAACCAGGGGAGAAATTGGAAATTGACTCTTTGATAATGGTAGAATGGCAAAGTATATCCTTTTGGTGCATGGCTTAAGCGAAAATTTAAGTATAGATGGGCCATTTCTTTTTTTCCAAGAACAGTCTATTCGGGGATGGGTTCAACCAAACTGATAAAAAGGGCCATCATCATGCTCAATTGTTCTAACTCAAAACGCTATATATCCGGAATAGCGGGGTTGTTATGTTTTGGTGCTGTTGCTTGTGGTGGCGCTAAGGATAAAACTGATACGCCAAATGTGAAGTTATCAGAAACGATTGCAGCAGATATTGAATATGAAAAAACGGCTTTAAACAATATCGCTGAACGGTTTGTGAAGCTGGCGCTGGCGATTGGTCAACACGATAAGGCATTTGTGGATGCCTATCAGGGCCCGGAAAGCTGGAAAACCGAAGCAGAACAAAAACAACAATCACTCATTGAGCTGGCTATTGAAGCGCGAGGGCTAATGAATGAGCTTGATGCACTAGATGAAGAGGATTCTTTGTCTCGCAGTTCTATGCTGAAAAAACAACTAGTTGCTGCTTATACTCGTATAGAAATGGCGCAAGGCAACATTTACCCTTTCGATGAGGAAACAAGATTACTGTATGATGCGATCGCCCCACAATATGATGTGCGAGAGTTTGATCGGGTGGTCAGTGAAATTGGTCAGTTACTACCAGGTTCAGGCAGCGTTGCATCTCGAGTCGATGCATTTCGTGAGTCACTGGCGATTCCCAAGGATAAATTGCAAACTGTCTTTGATGCTGCAATTTCTGAATGTCGAAAACGTACTCTTGCTCATTATGAATTGCCTGAAGAAGAAAATTTCCGGCTTGAGTTTGTGACTGATAAGCCCTGGAGCGGCTATAACTGGTATCAAGGCGATTTTGAAAGTCTTATTCAAGTTAATACTGATTTTCCAATTATCATTGACCGCGCTGTCGATCTTGGGTGTCATGAAGGGTATCCAGGTCATCATACCTGGAATGTTCTTTTGGAACGCGACGTCCTTAAAGCAAAAGGCTGGATAGAGTACGCAGTATACCCATTGTTTAGCCCTTTATCTGTTACTGCTGAAGGCTCTGCCAATTATGGTATTGAATTGGCATTCCCTGAGGAAGAAAAAATTGCATTTGAACGTGATGTTCTATTTCCTTTGGCTGGACTTGATCCAGAAAAAGCGGAAACTCTATCGAAACTGAATGGATTGAGTGGAAAATTATCTCATGCGCGCAATCATATTGCGCGGCAATATTTAGATGAAGAAATCAGCCGTGAGCAAGCGATTGGCCTCTCAATGCAGTATAGCCTTATGAGTCGCGCGCGGGCGGAACAGGGGGTTGATTTCATTGATACTTATAGGGGGTATGTTATCAATTATAATCTTGGTAAGGATTTAATTGCTAATTATGTATCTATGCGTGTTGCTAATGGTGAAGATCGTTGGAGTGCATTTGAACATATTTTGCGTACACCAACAGCTGCATCTGAACTAAAATAGTTATTATGCTCGTGCCTGATGGAATTAAATCTCCTAATAAGCGAATTTCAAGAGTAGTTGTTCGTCTCCACCGTTGGTTTGGCCTGTTGATCGGCCTGCAGCTCTTGTTATGGGCGCTGAGTGGTGTTGTGATGAGTTGGTTTCATATTAACCTTGTGCGCGGTGAAACATATGCGACGGAAGCAGTTTTGCCTGACTTGGCTGTACAAATTTTTGCATCCCCTGGCGGGGTGATTGCGCAAGCGCCAGGAGCAAAAGAAGTGCAATTGACGTCGAGGTTGGGGCGCACTGTG
>CAZGVP010000565.1:0-1933 GCA_964529135.1 uncultured Caulobacterales bacterium
TCTATCAAAGGTGAGCTGTGTTCACGGTATCTGGTTGCTGCAGAGAATATCTCGTATATCGACAAGCCCGTGTCTTTCCATTCACTATTTATTAGTTCGGCATAGGAAGACAGCTGCTCTCTTAACTGTTCGTATTTTCGTATTTCGGTATCTATCTGTTCTGAGTCTTTAAAAGCACCATGCATTTGTAATCGCTTATCAATCGAGTCCAGCAGTTGGCGCTTTTGGGTTTTATGGCTGTGTAACTCGAGCACAAAATCTCCAAGCCCTGCACTGTCTAACCGCCTTTTCACCACCTCAAGTGCTGCCAATTTTTCGGCAACAAACAACACCCGCTTGCCATTGGCAATAGATGCTGCAATCAAATTTGAAATAGACTGCGATTTACCAGTGCCGGGTGGCCCTTCAATGACCAGGCTCTTCCCATCCATTACCTCCACAATAGCGCTGTGTTGGGAGCTGTCAGCATCAAATACCAAAGGATATTTTTCGTGCACACGTTCGAGCTTGTCTATCTCGTATTCTTCACTTGCCAGTCCACCACCCGTTAATTGATCACCCTGCGATCCACCCAAAAACTGTGCGATAACCGGATGCCCTATCAGGGGTTTACTATCAGGCCAGCGCTCCGGATCAAGATCCAAATACATCAGCAGCTTGGTAAAGTTGAACAATCCCAAAGTGGCATGGCGCAAAATGTTCCAGCGCGGTGGCGCAGACTGAAGCATTTTTTCAACTTCATCAAAGTAGGCTTCTACGCCAATATCTTCCCCTGACGGCAAATCAGGCAAAACCAAAGAAAAGTCAGCCTTTAGCTTTTCCCGTAAAGACAAATTGGGCGTAATATCTTCACCGCTGTAAGACAATAAATAATCAAACGTTTTGGACGATGCATTGAGTTTATCTTTGCGAATATTTACTGGCAGTAGAAACAGCGGTGCGACTTTGCCCTTATCTGCAGAATCTGAATCAAACCACTCTAAAAAACCAAACGCCAGAAACAATACATTGGTTCCCATCTCTTGAATGGCCAGGTCTGTTTTGCGCTGCAGACCACGTAGATTGGACTCCAGATTTTCCGGAAATAACAGCGTCTGGATACTGTTGTCTTTGTATCGCTGTTGGATTGTTTCTGGCCCGTTACCATCTGGGGTTTGCTGTGGGTTGGCAGATAAAGGACTCTCAGGTAAATCGTAGTGCGCCGTCATACCTAGCAGCTCAGCCCAATCTTTTGGGTTGGGTTTGTTCTTTAGCTGGGTTTCCTCCCCCGTCTCTTGATCCACTTCCAGATAACCAAACTCGATGAGCTTTTCGCGCGTCGGTGCTGGTACCGGATCGAATTTCAATTCACGGTTATCCAACAATACATCAAGTAGCTGGTCTGGCAATTCGTCAGTTACTCTAAGGCACGAGCGTGTGGTGTGCCGGAAGTTAATCAGCTTGTTGCGACCAGTCAAATCAAGAAGTTTCTCACGCAGTTGCTGCAGTGCATCTGCGGCTTTGTTTTTATTTTCGCGTGACATCAAATACCTCTGTTACCTTGGAAATAATTGCTTGCCGCGTTCACCTTGGTACAGACGTGTCAACTCAGTGGTATAGCAGCAAAGATACAACGGGCGATTTTTTTTATAAGTTCACAACATTGTCTCGAAGAATATCAGCTGTTTGCAAAAAACCTCGTCTTTCGTACAACAGTAAAAGCTCTTCACCAGACAACTCAGGCCTCTTAAATCGAATGCGCATCTGGCTTATGGCCGCAATTGCTTTCTGCTGACTCAGGTCGATAGTGTTAGCTATAAATTCATCCGAGGTGATGGCTTCAAGATTCCAGGCAGCTAATAATTCAACCGGAAAATGCTTAATATTTTCGGTAACAATAATAGAAGCTCGGCACTTTATAGCGGCTGCTAAAACGTGAATATCATCCTGATCT
>CAZGVP010000566.1:0-1929 GCA_964529135.1 uncultured Caulobacterales bacterium
CTCGTTGGTGGGTTTGAATAAGAGCATGTCCCGGTTTATCTGCACGACCAGCCCGACCTGCGACTTGCACCAATGTTTGATAAGTTCGCTCACCTGCCCGCGGATCACCGCCTGCTAAGCTTAAATCACCATCCACAACACCTACAAATGTCAATTTTGGAAAATTATGCCCCTTCACCACCATCTGAGTGCCAACTAAAATATCAATCTCCCCCTGCTCCATACGCGTCATACGCGCCTTGATTTCTGCTGGATTTCCTGCGGTATCCGAGCTGAAAATCTCTATTTTTGCATTTAGAAAATGCCGTTCGGCTTCTTCAGCCACGCGCTCAACGCCAGGACCTACAGGCACAAGTGACTCATCTGCCTTACACTCCGGACAAGATTTAGGCATTCTCATTGAGAACCCTGTTTGATGACACATAGCGCGCCCCGTCGCCCGGTGCTGCACCAACCAACTATCTGTGTCAGGGCTTTTTAGTTTTTCGCCGCAGTTACGGCAAATGATCAGCGGGGCATAACCCCGCCGATTAAGATATAACATAGCCTGCTCTCCGCGGGATAAAACCTTAGCTGCCGCCTCAATTAAAGGCCTTGAAATGTAATCCCCTTTTTCAGGCGGATATTTTTTTAAATCGATTAGTTTTATCTCTGGCAAAGTTACTGCTCCGGGACGTTCGGGCAGGATCACATGGGCATAGCGGCCCGTCCGGGCATTGACGAGACTTTCTAATGACGGTGTGGCAGATGCCAAGATAACTGAGTGTTTTGAGATTTTACCTCGAACCACAGCCATATCGCGCGCATTATATATGACTCCTTCTTCTTGCTTATAGGATGTATCATGCTCTTCATCCACGATAATCAAGCCCAGATTATGAAATGGCAAATAAAGCGCTGACCTCGCTCCGACAACAAGCTGGGCACGGCCATGTGCAACCTCCCGCCACACACGGCGGCGCATTGCGTCCCCCAGTTGAGAGTGCCATGGAGCAGGTTCAACACCAAAGCGTGCTTTAAACCGTGTCATGCCAGCTTGCGTTAAAGCAATTTCTGGAACTAAAACAAGAACTTGAGATCCTATATTTAAAGCTTGAGCAATAGCTTCAAAATAAACTTCTGTTTTACCAGACCCTGTAACGCCGTCCAGCAAACTTACATTAAAGTCTTGTCGTGAAACTTGTCGTTTTAATTCTTCTGCCGCTGCGGCTTGAGCCGATGTTAAGTCCATACCACCAAAGTCAATATCCGGCACGCCGAAAGGAGCATCCACAGGGAGGCTCTGCGCGATTAATCCCCCCGCAGCCTCAAATCCTCGAACAACACCACTGCTGACCCCAGCCCGTTCAGAAATTTCGGACGCACGGGCCGGAAATGGCCCGCCCTTATCCAAGATTGCTTTTCTTGCCGGAGTCATCTTTGCAGGCAATGTTCCGTTAGGAGAAAATTGGGTCACTAACGGACTAGGGTCGAGCGCTTTATAATTTCTCATAACCATGCGCAAGACCAAGCCCGGAGACACACAATTATATTGTGCCGTCCAAACAATGAATTTCAACATCTCATTTGAAAGGGGTTTTGTGGCTTTTACTTGCGCAACATCTTTGAGACTACGCCCCCCATCATCAGCAACGCATTCCCAGACAACACCCAACTTCATTTGCTTTCCGATAGGCGCAAATGCAAAATCCCCACGCTTGATATTCATGTCATGAGGAATCCGGTAATCAAACGCACCAGGAATATTCACAGGAAAAAGGATTTGAGCGTTTTGTGCGGCCATAATGCCTGATAGCAGTCCTTCAAATAGAATCTTCCCAGTTCTAGAACTCTAACTGAAATTTTCGAATAAATTCAAAAAATTCATGCCAAAACACCCTTTAGCTAATAATTAGCGGCGAAGCGGTAGCTCTGTGGTGCATTTCATTT
>CAZGVP010000567.1:0-1928 GCA_964529135.1 uncultured Caulobacterales bacterium
AAATTGCGATAACTACATCTGCTGCACATAGAGCGGAGCGAAAAGAAGATAATACCTCCCACTTAGCCGCGGCAAGTTTAAAGCATAATGCCGTTGATGATGATAAAAAATTCGGATTTTTTGATTTTGTAGAAACAGGGCAAGCGATTTGGGGTGCTATTTGTCTGCTGCTTGTAGGTGCTTCTGCACTCGGTCTTTGGTTTGGTACTATGGCGCCCTCTCCGGAAAATGCAGTCGTAACAACGGCAGCTGTAGAACAACGCCTGGCCGATGCAGAGGCCGAGCGCCTAGAGGCTCAAAACCAATTAACACGTGTTGATACTGACGAAGAGGTTCTGGCTTTTGAAGCGGCGAAATCATCTAAGCGAATTACTAATTTAGGCGAGTTTTATGTGAATTATCCCGACAGCAAAAATCGTAATAAAGCCAAACAACTCGCGACCGCATCACTTCATCGACAAAATTCAGACTTAGCCCGCGAGGCTTTCGTGAAATATTTTGGCGCTTTGCCCGTCACACAGACCATACAGAATGAATTGGTGCCAGAACCAGAGTCTCCAAAGATAAAATTGAGTCCTGAATTACAAAATGATTTTGCGAAATTTAGAAAATTAAATGCTGAAATTACAGAAGCCTTATCTAAAAATAAGGATAAAAAAGATGAAGGCAAAATCTACAAAGAGATATCATATACTGGCCCGAAAGATTTTGATGGGGAACCTCACGGCATTGGAAAAATGGTATTTCAGGAAGGGGTCGTATATGAAGGTCAATTTGAACATGGAAAAAGAGTAAAAGGCGAGACCCGTTTTCCTGATGGAAGCAGCTATACTGGCGGCTATCTTGGAGCCGAACCCCACGGGGTCGGCATACAAATAAATGCAAACGGAAACGAATATAAAGGCACGTTTGAAAATGGAAAGTATCACGGCCAAGGTATATACACCTTTGTCAGTGGAGATGTATATAATGGCATATTTAAAAATGGAAAGTTTAACGGCCAAGGTGTGTACACCTTTGTTGATGGAACAGTTCAATCTGGTGAATATAGAAATGGGGATTTAAACGGCCAAGGCCGCGAAATGACCTCTGATGGTATTAGTTATATTGGCGGGTATAAAGATGGGGTGCCGCATGGCCATGGTGTACTTATTGAACCTAACGGAAAGCGATATGAAGGTGGTTTCGTAAATGGAAGAAAAAACGGGCAAGGCTTGACAGTTTTTGAAGACGGTGCATCATATAAGGGTCAATGCAAGGCTGGCGTTGCTGATGGTGAAGGGGTTTATGATGGCCCTGAATTTGATGTCATTATTCATGGTACTTTCAATGAGGGTGAACTCGAAAGTTATACCTGTCAGGACCGTAGCGGAGGATCAACATATGCTTGTGAAGGAAATACATTAACCCTACCATGTTAGGATAAGGTTGTGGTGATTGAACATCATAGATTATTTGACACACATGAAGCCATGGAAATTAAACCCGGCATTTATGAAATACATCGTCAGCGTGAATATACGCCTGAGGGTTATCGTAAAGCAGCGGATTAAGTTACGATGAGCGGCGCCTATAAAGCCTTCTTCTCAATGGTTCTATCTATTGCACTAGGCACGCTTTCTACATACGAGAGCTATCAACCAGAAAGTGCCTATAGGCTAGCTTTAAACGTAAAATGAGCGCGCCCATTTCATTTAAGATAGGACATAAAAATTTCTGCCACCAATTCTAATATGACCGTGTTGACAGACACCCAGCTCACGGAGCTTACAGATTATATGAAAGCTTGGTCGGGTTATGCCGCGTGTACTGAGCCAGCAGATAAGCCCAGAGCAGAAGCTGCAATCAAATATATGTATAAACAAGCAGGGCTATGTCCGTCGTCATATAATTTGGCACAGATTATGGGCCAGGCTAAGAGAGACTTT
>CAZGVP010000568.1:0-1923 GCA_964529135.1 uncultured Caulobacterales bacterium
ATCCTGACACGTGGTAGCGGCAATGAAGGGAGCGAGGACGGGGAATAGACCGTGAATAATGAACTAGATAATCGCATTCGGGTTTACCGTGCCGAGCACCGACTAAGCCAAGGCGACTTAGCGGAAAAGATCGGTGTGACCCGCAAAACCATCAGCACAATAGAGGTTGGGCGCTTTGTACCTTCCACCGTTATCGCTCTTAAAATCGCTAGGTTTTTCAAGGTGCCTGTTGAAGAAATATTTTCCTTAAAAGACCCGCCTAGATAGCGGTTATTTCCAACCCTAAACAAACCTAAAACCTAAGAGGTATTATCATGTTTCCCAATTTATGCGCAGTCAGCGTAGCCTTAGTCATGGCTTTCTCACTTCCACAAAATGAGGCTTTGGCTCAAGCAGCCAAGGGCGAAAAAGTCGAAGAAGTAGCTATCGGTTTTGAGCACACAATCCAATCCGACGCCCTCAGTGAAGAACGAGAAATATTCGTAAACCTACCGAAAGGATACGCGCAGGATACCGATCAGCGATACTCTGTGCTTTATATCCTAGACGGTGAAACACACTTCAAAATGGCAAGCGGCGTTGTCGACTGGTTAAGCGGTGCTGGTGCGCAGATACCACAAACAATTGTTGTCGGCGTTGCAAACACAGCCGACCCAAGAACACGGGCACGCGACTTTACGAGTGTTAAGCAAGTGGGGGGAATAGGCGGCGGAGCCAGTAAGTTCCGAGAGTTCCTAAAGGATGAACTCATTCCCTATATTGATGCAAATTACCGCACGCACCCTTTTAGGATTCTAAACGGTCATTCTCTGGCTGGCCTTTTCACAGTTGATACAATGATTGAGGACCAAAACCTATTCAAAGGCTATATCGCTGTCAGTCCTTACTTCATCGCGGATGCGGCTGAACAAGGAATAAATGTAAGAGCTAGTGAGTATCTCACAAACTCCGAAAACATTCCGGTAACCCTGTACAGCACGCTGGGCAGTAGAGAAGACAATCTGAGGCCTGAATTTGACCGCTTTCAAGCTAGTTTGGAATCCAACTCGGTAAACAAGCTCAATTACCGGACTGCCATCCTTGACGGGCAAAGTCATATGGCCACACCACCGGTTTCATTGTATCACGCGCTTCAATACATATTTGCAGACCTAACAGCTGCGCCAAGCACCGAGCTGATGGCAGGCGGCATTGAGGCGATCAAGGCCCACTATGAAGACCTGTCAAAAAACAAATACGGTTTTGAGGTATCCGCCCGATCAGCAATCAGCGCACTCGCTGCGTCACATCAACAAAAGGGCGCCATTGCTGAAGCTACAAATGTGTTGATCGAGAATGTAAAACTATATCCGGACTCCATCAACACTCACATAGACCTGCTTCGCTTGTACGCAGGCACACAGCAGTTTGCCAAGGCCGTTGAGGCAGGCAAACAAGCGCTACCGGTAGCGCAAAAACAAAACCCACAATTGGCGCAGACTTTAGCCGGTCAATTGCAACAGTTAGAGGCTGCCGCCGACGCATCTAAGAACAAATAACTTGGGCTGACTATCAATCATAACCCCATCGTCAATGATGGTGGGGTTAGCCTGTCCAGCCGGGTTTACGTTTTTCAAGAAAGGACAACACGCCCTCTCGGCCCTCGTCTCCCATTAACGTGCAGGTAAAAGCTTCCGATGCAATTTTGGTATATGCCAACCTGTCTTGCATTCCTGCTTTCGCCACCAGTTCCTTGGTCACCGCAACCGCGTCGGGTGCGCAAGCTTTAATTGATTGCTTCAATCCCTCTTCGATGGTTTCGATCGACTGATTAGCATCCGCAAGTTCATCCACCAGATGAATTGTATGGGCGTATTTCCCGTCAAACCTGGAACCAAGTATCATCATCTGCTTACCGCGCGTGCGTCCCACTCGGTCAATGAC
>CAZGVP010000569.1:0-1914 GCA_964529135.1 uncultured Caulobacterales bacterium
CATTGTGATCCGCGCGAATATTTATCGCAATTGGGGCCGCGAGGATGAAGTGGTCAAAACGATCGATTTGGAGTTCACCAAGGACACTGGCGAGCAATACCTGGTTGCGACTGTTGAGGTCGATTAGGGGGTGAGGTTTTTAGATGGGGCCGCATCGGCGTCATAAGCGATCTCATCGAAAGCTGAAAACACATCTGCTGCATGCGTAGTTAATATGTAGGAGCCTGCATTGGGAATAACAGAGTGCTCTGCATGCGGTGCAATTTTCTTGTAATCCTCCAAGGCTGATCTTGGCTGGTCTTCCAGCTCTGAACCCAGAATAATGCGAATGGGGCAGGTCAGCTTTTTTGCATCTTCTGACCAGTCGGTGTGAATACTGGGAAGTTCTTCGACAAAGGATTGAATGCCTTGCTGGGACACATGTTTATACATGCGTGAGATCGCTTCGAAATTCTCACGCTTTTCCATAGCGGCCTTATCAATATGATCTTTCTCATCGATCTTTTTGATGAACAATCGCGTTTGGCCCATATCAATCAGCATTTTTCCAATGCTGGCCACATAGGGCACAGCATAAGGGGCTGTCATTGATGTTTTGACCATGCCTTTATGCCGGGGCTTGAGAGAGTCCAGATGTTCGTCTTTCCACAGCGGAACACACCCGATCATCACTATGCCCACACTGCGATCAGGATATTTCAAGGCAAACCTCTGTGAAAAACAGGAGGCGCGCGAGCTCATAAGGATAACCTTGTCAATTTTTAGATGGTCAAGCACACGGCAATAATCCTCTACGGATTGATTGATACGGTCTTCCAGAGCCATTTTGGGTAATTTATCAGACTTTCCAAAACCTGCGCGGGAGGGTGCAATAATTCTGTAGTTTTTCCGGTAGACTTCAGAGGCACTGGTTTCGGTGAGTTGTACGCCGCTTAAGAATGAATGGAAACGTAGAATGGGCTTGCCGTCGGGCGTGCCTTGTTCGGTCACGTCCATATAACGACCGTCGTTTAAGATAATCCCGCTCTTGCGCGTATATTTGAGTGGAGCGGCGCTCCCTGCATGATGGGCCGTATGCGTACTTACTTCCTTATACTTAAACGATAAGCCGATCAGCAAACGGGTTAGATCGTGCATGCTATGTGTGCTGGTTTTTGCAAGAATCTGTTTTATCTGTGTTCTGACAGTATGAAGAGAGGTGTCCCGTTTCTCGGCAATGTTCTTTGGGGAAAAACCGTTCGAGATCAAAAGTGCAACTTCGGTTTCGGTATCGGTTAGGCCAAACGTATCTTTGATAATGCCATAGGCTGTTTTAGAGGCGCCCAATTCAACACACGCCATGACAAAGTTACCCTTGTCCGTGTTTTCAGATATTTTGATAGGGGATATGAAATAGATTTTTGGCTCGCGTTCGCCTTTTATCTGGAGGTAGTGAAATTGGTATTGTTCGGACTCCTCCCAGGCAAACTGTGTAAGCCAGGATAGGAGGTCTTCAACGTCAGACGCGTGGAAATTGGCGTTCGTAATAGATCTTGCGTCCCCAAAAACGTTTACTGCGTCGTCATTAATGGCAACAATCTGTCCTGTCTCATCAATGATTGCGCACGCGCCAACATGCCTGTCTGCAATATCCTGGGCAGATTGTTGCTTATCAGCTTCGTTCGTCAGGCGCTCAACGACGCGCAATGCCATAATCAGATGCTCTTGGATTTCCTGCTTTGTGGCTTCGTCATCCACCGCCGAGCTTTGGCGCGCCAGAAAACGCGCCCAGTGATCCTCAAATATGCTTAGCTGATCAGGATGAAGCGCCGTCGAATAAGCACTTTGGATCAGCTCTTTATTGGTATTTGTCGTCATCGTGATATTTATGTGTCCCCGATAAATGTCATGTACGCTCAATAGGTAAGTCATTTT
>CAZGVP010000570.1:0-1914 GCA_964529135.1 uncultured Caulobacterales bacterium
TTAACTCCTGTACCTGTTCTTTCTGCATCTCCAATAATTGACATGGCATTATCAGGGAGTTCATCTGGTGAGCTGTAGGTTTTTTCCAGCCTTAAATGTGGTGTTGTGCTATCCATAAATAATCTTGAACAAATGTTCATGACTTCATTCAGATTACCCAGCATCATGTCAGAAAAGTCACCAGAACTGGCCGCATCTTCAGCACCACCTACTTCAATTTCTAATACCGCTGAGCCTTCTGATACCTGATCACCTTCTTTAACAAGAACATTGATCACTTTACCTGCAACCGGCGACGGAATATCCATCGATGCTTTATCCGATTCCAAAGTAATTAGAGGATCATCAACCGCTATCACATCTCCAGGTGCGACCGAAATCTCGATTACATCTACATTTTCCGCCCCGCCAATATCGGGTACAGGGACTGTTTGCTTAGCCACTGAAAAATTCTCCTAGTAAGTTAACAGGTCGTTGGATCGGTTTTTTCTGAGTCGATGCCATATTTTTTAAGCGCTTCGGCAACGTCTTTACTGTCTATCTTGCCTTCATCAGCCAGAGCTTTGAGTGCAGCAACAGTGACAAAGTAGCGATCCACCTCAAAGAATTTACGTAGTTTTGAGCGCGTGTCACTGCGGCCAAACCCGTCAGTTCCTAAAACAGAATAATTACCTGGAATATAGGCACGCAATTGTTCTGCATAGCTCTTCATATAATCGGTAGAAATGATGAAGGGACCATCACTAGATTCCAATTGCTCAGTAATATACGCTTTGCGTGGTGTTTGGGTTGGATTGAGTAAATTCCAACGAGACGCACGCTGACCATCGCGCGCCAGCTCATTAACACTGGTAACACTCCATATATCGGACTCAACACCCCAATCTTCTCGCAATAACTCCGCTGCGGCTTCCACTTCACGCAAAATCGTACCGGCACCCATCAACTGTACACGTTTTTTCTTAGTGCTTTTCTTACCAGCCTTCAATTGATAGATACCTTTAATAATGCCTTCTTCGGCACCAATAGGCATATCGGGATGCTGATAGTTTTCATTCATGGTAGTGATGTAATAAAAACAATTTTCCTTGTCTTCATACATACGACGCAAACCATCCTGAATAATCACTGCCAATTCGAAACCATAAGTGGGATCATAAGAGTGACAATTAGGAATAGTATTAGCCATTAAATGACTGTGGCCATCTTGGTGCTGCAGACCTTCACCATTTAAGGTAGTTCTACCCGAAGTTGCACCGATCAAGAAACCTCGAGCTTGAATATCTCCAGCTAGCCATGCCAAATCACCGATACGCTGAAAACCAAACATTGAATAGTATATATAAAATGGCACCATGGCCTTTTTATAAGTGCTATAGGCAGTCGCACAGGCAACCCAAGCAGACATAGCGCCAGCTTCGTTAATACCTTCTTCCAGAATTTGGCCTTTCTTATCTTCCTTGTAGTACATGATTTGATCACGATCATGTGGCGTATATTTTTGACCTTGGGAGGAATAAATGCCCAATTGCCTAAACATGCCTTCCATACCAAAGGTGCGTGCTTCATCAGGAACGATGGGCACAACACGGTCGCCCATATTTTTATCTTTCACTAAAGTTGAGATGAATCTTACAAAGGCCATGGTGGTGGATATTTCGCGATCACCGGTGGACTTCATCAATGCCTTGAAGGCATCCAGTTTAGGTATCTGTAGCGCATCGAAATCCGATACTCGAGAAGGCACATAACCACCCAATGTTTGACGGCGGCTTTGCATATACTTCATTTCTGGGGAATCGGGAGATGGGCGGTAATAAGGAACGTTTTTCAAGTCTTCGTCAGCAACTGGAATACCAAAGCGATCGCGGAATTTCTTCAAGCTTTCAATATCCAGCTTCTTCACAGAGTGAG
>CAZGVP010000571.1:0-1913 GCA_964529135.1 uncultured Caulobacterales bacterium
CAGTGGTGAAAACACCTTCAGTACCGACAATCTCACGGATAAATTTGAGCGGATCGTGAATACGCACAGCGTAATTACCGAAGGCCCGTAAACGCAAACCGCCAAATTCGGCGTCGCGTAACATGAGTGGGTGTTTAGTACCCCACTTGAGATCCGTAAAGCGACGTGCATTACAAAAATACACCTCAGCCTTGAACGGGCTGCTAAAACCATGATGCCAATTTTGCAGCGTGGTCAGTATTGGCAGGTTGCGTGTTTCAAGCTCATAGGTGCCTGGGCCGAGTACGTCTGCGACTTCGCCCTCATTAACAAACACAGCATATTGAGTTTCGCGCACGATGAGTTTTGCACCGTACTTGATCTCATTACCATAGCGTTCAAAGCGGTAAACCATGGTATCGCTGGTGTCATCAGTCCATTCGATAACGTCGATGAACTCATTAAACAAGCGGCTGAAAAGCCCCATTTTAAACCTCCGCCGACGTCGGTACTGCAGTGGAACCGTGTGCTTGTGCGGCCTTGAGGGATTCCTTCAACTCCGATTCCATTTCCTGCAGTGCTTTTTCGGCTTCGGCCCTTCGGCGCTTGCCTTCATCTGCAATTTGCAGGCTTTCTTCTACTGTGGCAATGAGGTTTTCGTTGGCTTTACGTTCCGCATTGACATCAAACACACCTCGCTCAAGCTCTTCTCTGACCGTGCGATTCGCCGTGCGCAGATTTTCAGCGTTTTTCTCTAGTAAATCATTGGTCAGATCACTTGCGGCCCTGACGCTTTTGGCAGCCTCGGCTGAGCGAAAGATGGTCACGGCCTGTGCCAGCTGCTGCCTCCATAGTGGGACTGTATTGACCAAAGTGGAGTTGATTTTGTTCACCAGCCCCTTGTCGTTTTCTTGAATCAAACGAATACTTGGCAAACCTTGCATGGCGACCTGGCGAGTGAGTTTTAAATCATGGATACGACGCTCGAGGTCATCGCGACCACCACGCATATCTCGTAACTCTTGCGCCGCAAGCACCTCATCGCTATTCTCAGCGCGCTTCTCAGCTTCCGGGATCATATTAGCGTCGATGTATTTCAGCTTTTGTTCACCAGCCGCGATATAAAGCTCAAGGTTATGAAAATACTCGAGATTGGCATCGTAGAGTTTATCGAGTGATGTGATATCCCTCAGCAATTGTGTTTTATGACCTTCCAGATCATCAGTGACCACATCAACTTGCTTACGCACACCCTCATACTGCTGAATAAATTTTGCAACAGGTGTAATGCCACCAAACAACTTGCGCCACAACCGAGCGAAAAAACCGGGGGGCTTATTGGGATCAAAGTCTTCGACTTCAAAACCACGCAGTACAGACACCATACTATTTAGTGAAGCACCTGCAGAGCCGACATCTTTATTACGCACACCTTCAAGCATATTGTCAGAAATCGTGGTGAGCTCTTGTTGTGCCTTACTGCCAAAAAAGATGACTGAGTTGCTGTCGCTAAGATCAATGTCTTCCATGAGCTTATCGATGCGTGCGCGTTCTGTTGCGTCTGCTTCGTCGTAAGTGACTATTTCGTATTTCAAATCAGGCAACATCTCGGTGCCCGGCAAAATATCAACATCCGTGACTACATCAGTGCGGGTGTCGGCCATAATTCTCTCCTGTTTAATTACCGCTGAGCGGAAATGGGGTTAAACCACCCCTTCTTTTTCGAGCTGCATTTGCAGCACTTCAATTTGTACGTCTAGATCAGATACGTTGTTTTCGCGAAGCTTGGCTTGTTGCTCGCTGATCACCGTTTCGATGGTTGTCAGCACTCGCCTGAAATTATCTTCGAGCCCGGGTGAATCATCATTTTTATGAGCACGTGCATAGCCTTCTGTGACTTGCTGAGCACCATCGAGGTATACCTTTAAAAACTT
>CAZGVP010000572.1:0-1907 GCA_964529135.1 uncultured Caulobacterales bacterium
GTACGCCATTGGCGTCGAGTTCCAAATCAGCAACAGCATCTTGGCCAACAAGCCGGTCAACAATATCATTAGCGTTAATACCCACCCCATTACCTGGTATTCCGAGCTCAATTGCCGCTTGGGCTGATAGGCCTGATAAGGTGCTATTGGCATCTGAAAGGTATCGATTGATTTCGACTGATGATGCATTAGCATCTACAAGAGCGTCATAACCATCTGCCAAACTTTTGAAGACATCATCCAGAAATTGTGTATGGTTACCTCTGTGAAAAGCGCCAAATTGTCCATATACAGCTGCTTCTGCATCACTTAATCCAATAATTCTAGGAGGCGCAACAAGCGCAACACCATTATGATTGAAATTAGTAATGTCAAAACCACCACTGCCGGATAAGGCATTTGCGAAATTAACGCTGTTAGCATCTGGACTTGCGCCATTAATCAAGCTATTTGAAAAAATGTGATGGCCCTGTGCCTCAATCGTTAAATTGTTGAAAGTCTGCCTAATTTCACCATCCACTCGCACAACTGCATCAATGGCATATCTGTTAAAGGCCTGTCCTGGAAAAGCCCCACTGACCGTTTGTCCAATGGTGACCGTATTCGTGATTTCTACAGAATAGGTAACACCATTGATGGTAATATCGGTCATGCAAATATTCCCTTTTCTTTTTGCATCTTGTACCAATCAACACTTTCTTCGAGGATTGGTATGGGCCGTGTTCCGGTAATCTTTTCTTTAGTCATCCAGTCAGCAAATTCATCAGAAACAAAAATCATCCCTGCTAAATTGTCTGGATAAAGTCGCTCGCTTGTTTTGCCATCGTATTGCTCGGGCACGTTTTCAGTACCCACCGTGCCACGCCATAGGTGGTGACCTTTATAGCCCGGTGCTTTAAAGTTAATGAGATAGCGGAACGCTTTGTTGATGTCTGATATGCCCGTTTCAAAAAAACGATGGGGCCTGAAACCGCGGCTTTTGGCCCATTCCAAACCAGTTTCAATTTTTGGTCCACTAATTAAACATTTGCCATGGTCGATTATATCAGGCCGTTGCCAAACATAGGTGAGATAATGTCCCGTTACCTGTTCTCCAGTTTTTGGATGTTCCAGCGTTACTGGGAAATAATCATGTGCACCAGGTTCTAGTTCTTCGAGTTTGTCTTTTACCCTTTGACTGAACAAAAGCGTGCCAGCGCCAGTGCCACTAATGTCCCACATACCTTTTTTAGGATAATTAAATAGGACTTTTTTAGGTATTTGTTGTTGTTGTTCTAGTGTTAATTCGTGTTTTTCAGTGGGTGGGCGATATAAATTAAAACCCTTTTTGAAATAATAGGCTATATTTCTCCCATTATTATGTTCCCAATGTTCATCGGCAATATTGACCCCACCCCCCCACTCGTTTTTTTTGAGTTCAGTCTGTCCTGCGAGAATATAAGGCATCATCCACCTGCGTTTTTCATTGGGTTGAGGTATGATAGTTTCATACCAAAAGTTTGATATTGATGCCTATGTGGAACTACTGAATTTTTCCACCACCAATCGTAGGTATGTAGAACCGAATAGAAATGAGACCTAGAGTAATGAGTAATCCACATTGCTAAAAACTCACATTAAAATCACAAACATGTCAACTAAGCGTGATGCGAATAATTGAATTTATTTTAAAAAGAAAGATATTGTTTATGTATATGTCTGATTTTCCATATATTTAAAACATCTGAGAAAATAACATGAATTAAGCGGCTAATTTGTCGTGAAATTAATTTAACCGTTTATATGCATTTTAATAGAGGGATGAAACGGGAGAGCGAAGCATCTCCCTTTCCAAGAGGTGGTGTCTGACACCACACATCTTGCGTATATTTATATTAGCTCAAATCTTTGCAACAGTTGAGCTGTCG
>CAZGVP010000573.1:0-1907 GCA_964529135.1 uncultured Caulobacterales bacterium
CTTGAGTGCTGCAAATATATAACCATCACCCACCTCACGGCTGTCCGCAGTTATACCTTTAATGTCCAAATCAGGTTCACAAGGGGCACCAACAAGGGAAGATAACTTCATCATCACTCTCCTGCTCTGGCAAGGCGTGCTTGTTCGGGCATTTTTAGTTCCGCCAAAGTTTCAATATCAAGTTCATGACGATTAACCCCGTCATAGCTACCCTCAAAGAAACCGGCCATAGCGGTTTCTTTATCCACCATGGCAACATTTAACATCGGACCGATACGCGTAACCAATCGTTGAAACATTGGAGCAGCAGTCCAACCTGCTGTAGCATAACCATAAGTGTATTCTGTAGGCTGAGGGTTATCAAGGGATACCAATACCGCATAACGAGGTTCATAGCCTGGAAACGCCCCGACAAAACTGGATATGCGTGCATCTTTAAGATATCCACCCTTTCCAGGCTTATCCGCTGTCGACGTCTTTCCAATTGGATAATATCCAGCGATTTCCGCGCGCTTTGCCGAACCATTTACTACTGTACGGCGCAAAACACGGCGCATTTTGGCGACCGTTTCATCCTGGAAAACACGCTTCCCCGAAACTCTACCCTCAACTTTCATAAAAGTTGGCACATGGTAATATCCATTATTTACCACAGCAGCAAACCCGGCCAACAAATGTAATGGTGTTACCGCGATGCCGTGCCCGTAGCTAACGGTAGCAGCTTCCACAGGGCCCCATTTGCGTGGCAAATCGGGAGCCCTATTTTCCGCAATTTCAATTGGCAATGGCTCAAACATGCCAAGGTTTTTAAGGTATTGCTGTTGTGCGTATGGCCCCATCTGCGCTGCCATACGCGCAGATCCAATATTAGAAGAATGTTGCACCACTTCAGATAAAGTTAGTATACGTTTTTTTCCTTTGTAGTCACGAATAGTCACTCCGGACACATAAAGTTCTTTGCGTGCATCATAAGGCGTATGCTCATCAGCTATACCGCTCTCTATTACTGAGGCAGCTGTAATCGCTTTAAATGCAGAACCGAGATCATATCGATCATAACTCATTCTATTTCGACGCGCATCAGCTGCTGATGCTGTCGGGTCATTGAGATTAAATTCTGGAAAGCTCGCCATTGCAATCATCTCGCCAGTCAAAACATCGATAACACCGCCCCAACCGGCCTCGGCTGAAAATTCTTCAATACCCTCTGCAACAATTTCTTCTAATGCCAGTTGCACCCGCACATCGACAGATGCCGTCAACGTTTCAGGTACACCTTGTCGATCCAACACTTTTTCAAGCCCCATCACGCCGCCTTCTCCGGCGCGGACTTGACCTTTTTCAACGTGCCCAATCAAATGTGGAGCAAGGTTTTCTTGTGGATAAAACCTATGATCCCGACGAGAAAAACGCACACCTGGCAATCCTAATGCAAACACATCAGCATGTTCAGCAGGTGATAGATCAGAGCGCACCTCAACATACTGTTTGCGCTTGAGTTTATTTTCAAGAGTAACAACGTCAATGCCATCGACAACGCGCGCAAGAGCACGTGCGGTTTCTGCAGGGTCCCAAATTTCGCTACCCGCAACCTCTAATGCTATTGTCGGAAGGTTTGTTGCAAGTAAAACGCCGTTGCGGTCAACAATCTCTGAGCGCGGACCATCAATTACAGTTTTTTGTGCAACAGCTCTATTTCGTGAAACGTTTGAAAACGATATATCAGTAAGACGCGCACCAAGTCCTAAAAAGATCAATCCAAAACACACACCAACCATACCGATCCGCGCTCTGGAACGACGGATCATCTTTCCAGATATCTGCCGCACGGGCAAGGTATGAACATTCTCACAGGATATGGCAAGATCACAGGCATGAAGCATCACATTTTGTCGACTTGAAGTGGC
>CAZGVP010000574.1:0-1902 GCA_964529135.1 uncultured Caulobacterales bacterium
ACGCACTCGGTCGAAGAGGCCTTGTTGCTTGGTGAACGATTGTTTGTCATGGCGCCTCGTCCCGGCCGTATCCATAAACAATACAAACTTCCCTTCGCTGCACGTGGTTTAACGGAATCGCTTCGTGAAATTAAACAAGATGCCCACTTTAGTGAAGTACGCGAGGAAATACTCACGATGATCTGGAACATGGAAGAGGAGATCATGGGCCGTGTTTGAGTGGCTATCCGACAATAGAGCGTCTGTGGCTGCCGTCACCATTTTGGTGATTCTGATCGCTTTTGTTGTATCAATCGTCATTGGCAGACGAGAAGCCAGGTTACGTGCCGATACTGAAGTTTTCGGTGATCCGGAGCGTACACGAGGTGGCTGGTATTGGGTGCTGTGTGGTGTCTGCGCCATCTTGTTAATTTGGTTTTATTTTTCTTGGGGTGTTGGGCGAGCGTACTTTCCGCAAGCTGCAAACGAGATGTGCCAAATAGCTAAAGTCGATGAGGTGCTCTCACCGATTACCGCAAGACTGCCCATTGAATCCCGCTATTACAAATCGACACTTTTGGTGCAGCGCAATTCTAACCAGCTTGACCAAATTGAAAGATCAATGCCTCGAGATGCATTTACCGAGGAAGAGCAGGTGGAGTTGCAGGAACTGCTGGTACAAACCAGACAGTTGATCGCTAATTCGTCCGATCCCGCTAATCTAAACCCAGATGTACAGGCTGAATTTGTAACGCTGTCAGCAGAAATTGATGCATTAGCAGCAGTTCTTCGCCAAGGAAGTGATGGCCTCACGCCAACCGATGAGGCACTGGCCCAACCGAAATGGGGTGTTGCAGACACAGAAATTTATACGCTGCCCACAACGCCACGCGGCGTGCTGTTTGACCAGGTGGCAACAAGCTCTGAATCCATTACAGCCTCATTTTTGAAGGTCAGAAATCACATACCGGCCAACGATGCGTTAATTGCTGATACGAAACAGCGCATAGCTGCATTAAAGGATGCAGATAAAAACAACAGCTTCGATGAAAAAACAGCGGCGGCACGGAGTGCCTATGTCAAAGCGGTAGATCGAATATTCAAACGTCTGGATGATGGTCTGATTTTCCCGTCAAAAACATTGGAAACCATCAATAGCGCAGTATCTAATCTTGATGATGCGAAAAACGAAGCTCGTGGTAGTTTACGTTTCATTGACGCCCTGTTTTTCCCGGGCAAGGGCGTGGTTAAATCCAAAACACAGTGTACTGAACAGGGTTCTGCGCGTTGGTTGCCCAAGCCAACCGATGTTGTTGCAACCTTTGCAAAGCTTGCAAACCCGGATCTAGAAGCAGGCGGTGGTTACCGCGGTTTTAGACTGCTGTGGTGGAAATGGATGCCCGTGTCAGACGTGGTTGGTTTTCTTTTTCCGGATTGGATTGCGGATGCATGGCCCGGTGAATATGCGCGCCACAATGCCGATGGCAGTATTAACCCCAACCTCAAAGATAAAATACTAGCCTTTGCGCAGGGTGAAACAGATCTTGGTGCTATCCCGATGCTGGATGGTCATATCTGGGATTCGCTTTTCAGAGTATTGGTTGCTTTGGCGTTAGGCATTTTACTCGGTGTGCCGCTGGGTCTTTTCATGGGTGTGTCGAAGTTCTTCAAGTCGTTTTTTGATCCTCTGATAGAGCTATATCGTCCGGTACCACCGTTAGCGTGGGCACCTTTGATACTGACTATTTTTGGCATCAAGGACGACGGAAAAATATTCCTGTTGTTTATGGTTGCCTTCGCGATCATGGTCATCTCGGCCAGAACCGGTGCATCGGGCACGCAGTTGTCGAAGATTCGCGCTGCACACTCGCTCGGATCAACCAACCGTCAAATCATGTGGAACGTCATACTGCCCAATGCGTT
>CAZGVP010000575.1:0-1891 GCA_964529135.1 uncultured Caulobacterales bacterium
GCCAAGCAGTGGAATCGCAATCACAAGCGCAATCAGCATCGCAACTGCAGCTGCTAACCGCCCAGCCATCACATAATGTGTCTCGGCTTTATCTTTTACCAGATAGTCGCGATAAATATCCATGGTGAAAATTGTGGCAATGGAATTTATCATCGAGGCAAGCGAAGACACAATCGCGGCAACGAGGGCTGCAAAAATAAGCCCGCGCACACCAACCGGCATGAGCCCCATCAAGACACCATAAGTGCTGTCCGGCTTACCGCAAACTTCCTTGCCATCAACCAGCGAACAGGCATCAGGATTGAGTGCCGCCATATCCAACGTTCCCTGCTGGGCCAGATACAAAGCCGCAATACCCGGGATGACAACAATCAGCGGGATCAGAAACTTCAACAACGCCGCAAAGGCTAAACCTTTCTGGGCCTCTGCTAGGCTTTCAGCGCCAAGAGCACGCTGGATAATATATTGATTAAAGCCCCAATAGCTAAAATGCAGCACCCAGAGGCCGCCAAGCAAAGTCCAGATACCCGGAAGATCGCCATAACCTTTGTTGTCACGGTCAAAGATCATTTCAAAATGACCCGGAATTTCTGACATCAAAGTCGACAAACCCCCAACCGGCCCGCGCCCAGCTCCCACCATAGAGAGTACGATCCATGTGATCGCGAGGCCACCAAGAATAAGGATCACCACTTGAATAATATCCGTTAATGCAACTGCTTTCAGCCCGCCATACAGCGAATAGAGCAAGGCAAAGATGCCAAGTAGTGCCATGCCCGGAAAAATACCGATGCCTGTCACTGCCTGTATCGCCAGAGCACCGCCAAACAGGACCGCAGTTAGATTGACTGCCGTGTAGAGGAAGATCCAGAACACAGCCATAATCGTCTTCACGCTGGGGCCAAAACGAGTCTCCAGAAATTGCGGCATTGTGTAAATCCCGCGTTTGAGGAAGATCGGCAGGAAAAAAGCCGCCACAATCAACAAGACGATCGCCGCCTGCCATTCATAAGCGGCAATGGCGAGACCGACGACAAAGCCTTGTCCAGACTGACCAATTATTTGCTCAGCGGAAATATTCGCTGCAATCAGCGAGGCCCCGATCGCCCACCAGGGCAAGGATTTACCGGCGAGAAAATAATCCTCGGTATCTTTCGTCGTACCCGCTGGTTCGCGCGATACCCATAGCGCGATGCCGAGCAAGCCTGCCGCATAAATCGCCAACACAACCAAATCAATGGTGCCAAGCCCCATTCTAACCTCCCAGATTATTAGCCTTGGCTGTAGCGCAACTTGCCACAGCATAGCAAAGTATCAGACCGCACTTTGACAACGGTGTCAAATCGAGAAGGACGTAATGGTGTAAGTTGAGGCCGCTTCAATTCTTGGCGTTAGAGGGGTCTGTGGTCATGTCTAACCATAAGCCCCATAAGCCTGTGAGATGGCTAATGTGATTAACCGGAGCTGATGATCAATTTGATCCAGCGGCTCGATAATCTCTGCATGTAGCTCATCATATCCATTGGCAGCCTTACTGGTCATGTGCCCGGTCTCGGTGATCTTTTTGAGGCGCGTCTCCTGACCATGTGATACCGGGAATATACTGCACAATATGTCTACCGCCTCACCCAGCTGCATAGCTTTGATGAGGTTCATAATATCTACAACTGAATCCTCATGGCGCCTTGATACAGTGGGCAAACGCCCGGCTAGAGAGAGAGCTTTCATCATTAAGGCTTGTCGCACCGCATGCAGAATATGAATATCCAGCCTGTCTTCATGTCGTTCTTCGCTCGACGGCACCGAGTCCATCTTTGTTGCCACCAAGTCGGCGCGCGACAAGGGCCGTGCGGAGCGCGGCATCACCGCCCCCGAGATGATCATCCCGGTG
>CAZGVP010000576.1:0-1880 GCA_964529135.1 uncultured Caulobacterales bacterium
GCCAAGCTGGGTGCAGATTTTTTAACCGTACACGCAGACCCTGATGTTTTGAAAGGGGCAGTTGAGGGGCGCGGCGATGACCCGCGATTAAAAATTCTTGCAGTCACTGTTTTAACAAGCCTGTCTCAAGATAGTCTCGCAAAGACGGGAATAACAACGCCGATTGTTGATCTGGTTCTTCAACGTACTGAGATGGCGTTGACGGCAGGGGTTGATGGTGTCGTTGCATCGGCAAAAGAGGCTGCGATAATTCGCGAACGATTTGGGAACGGGTTTGATATCGTGACGCCAGGTATTCGCCCTGCAGGGAGTGCTGTCGATGATCAAAAGCGCATCGTGACGCCCTCAGACGCTATTGCAAATGGGGCCTCTTATCTTGTTGTCGGGAGGCCGATTATCAATGCGAAGGACCGAAAGGATACGCTTACAAGTATCATCAATGAGATTGGCGGGGTGAATCCGTCATAATCACTCTAAAAATCAGATTTTGTGATCTATGAATACCTATTCATCCCTTTAAATTCCTTATTCATAAGGGTAATCTGTTATCAGAAAACAGAGGAGCCAAACGATATTAGCTGGCGCTCCACTTGTTCATGATAAGGAGGATTCCGGGTGACGCAACAGCATGAGACGCTCCCCGTCGATAGTCGTTCCCAAAAACAGATTATTCGGCGTGCTCGTCGGTCAATCTTTGGCGCCTTTTTGGAGCGCGTGAGAAAATCAGGCGGGAAAACCGTTGCAATTATTGACGGTGATGGGCGTAAGTTTACCTATAAGGAGCTCGCCCGAGCTGCGTTTGGTCTTGGCGGACCGATTTCCCGGCTAACCCAAAAGGATGAGCATGTAGGGGTTTTGCTTCCTACTGGTGCCGGAGTCTTGATTACGTTTTTTGCTCTTCATTCGCGTGGCCGCATTCCGGCGATGTTGAATTTTACATCTGGCCCAAAGAATCTTGAGATGGCTGGCAAGGCTGCACAGATAACAAAAGTTCTCACTGCAAGAAAATTTGTTGAGATAGGGAAACTGGAAGGTTTGATTGAAAGCCTCTCTGGTGTGTTTGAATTTATTTACCTGGAAGATTTACGCGAAGAGGTGGGTTTACCAGATAAAGTGCGTGCTCTTTTAGGTCTGCATATTCCATCATTGTTGTCACACCAGCCAAGCCCGGATGATACTGGAGTAGTTTTATTTACATCTGGTACGGAAGGCTTACCCAAGGGGGTTGTTCTGAGCCATATGAATGTGCTGGCTAATATCGAACAAATTTCTCATCATGTGGAGCTGGACCCTAATGATGTATTTTTTAATCCTTTGCCCGCATTCCATTGTTATGGGCTGACCGCCGGTTCGCTGTGGCCGGTTATTCAGGGGCATCCTGTGGTGTTTCATCCATCACCATTACAGACAAAAATAATTCCCAAACGAATTTTTGAAACCAGTTCCACTGTATTATTCGCGACAGACACCTTTTTACAGCAATATATGCGCGCAAGTGATGAGGGGGGGATGAAATCTCTGCGGATTGCTGTGTGCGGTGCGGAGAGAGTGCGTGATGAAACCCGGCAAACAGCTGAAAAGAAATTCTCTTTTCAGGTGCTGGAGGGCTATGGAGTTACAGAGGCAGCGCCAGTATTAGCAGCGAACCAACCAGAAGATATTCGCTCGGGAACAGTTGGCAAAATGTTACCAGCACTTGAAACGCGAATTGACCTTGTTGATGGCCTTGACGGTTCAGGCACATTGTGTGTGCGTGGACCAAATATCATGAAAGGGTATTTATCAGCCAAGGAGCCTGGAAAATTGCAACCTCTTGGTAATGATGGTTGGTATGATACTGGTGACGTGGTTGATATTGATGGTGAAGGGTATCTTTCCAT
>CAZGVP010000577.1:0-1880 GCA_964529135.1 uncultured Caulobacterales bacterium
CAGCTTTAATCGATACAGGATCATCCAGTAATCGCTCCAGCGACCAAATATCGCCCTCTTTTAAACGCGCAATATCTCCAAGAGTGGTTTTCTTCTCAGCAAGAATAACAGATAAATTAATTTTGGTTTCTGAAATTTCTGCCACTAAAGCCTGACTCCATCGCTCGGAATTACTGCTTTTTTCATGGGCATACTCATTATACAATCGAGCCTTTACAGTTTCTAACGCCACGTAAGGAATAACCATACGTATGGTTCCAGAGGATTCACCCATATCCACACGAAACTTTGCGACCACACAAGCCGAATTATTTTGCGTTATGGCAGCAAACCTTGCACTGGTTTCAACTCTTTCCAAAATAAATGGTTCTGTCAAAAGTGTAGAAAAACCTCGTGAAACATCATCACAAAGTGAACCCAGCACACGCTTAATCAGAGCAAGCTCAATTGAGGTGAATATATGAGGGTCACTTTCTGGCCCGGGCAAAGCACGATGGCCACCAAGCAGCAAGTCCACGATCGCAAATATGAAATTTTTATCAACTGTTAACAAACTATACGCATTAAGACTCTCAGAACACACCGGAGCATAGACAACCCGCTGCTCTTGATCATCTAAAAAATCACCAAACCGAGTTGATGATATCGAATCAAGACTAACCTCCAATGCATCGCCAGCAAGGTGGCGTAAGGTCGTCGACATTAAACGAGAAGTGCGTTCAAAAATAACTTCAAGAGCTGGCAAACGCCGATGAGAAACAACAGACGAATCGATCAATGCTCGTAACCCACTACGGTCCGTATTATCCATCGATGCAAAATCAAAACCCAATAAGTCGTCAAGATTCTCACCGTCTCCCCAACCGATTTCCTCTTCTTCAATACCCGTTATCGGATCAACATGTATCATTTCAACCCCTTACTGAATAACCAATTTTTCCAGAACAACATCAATGGCAACCTCATGACCAACGCCAAGATTTACGCGTTTGGTTATCTCATGCTTGATACGTTGCATTTGTTCAGCCGTTTGAAAATCTTCCGGCCTCAACGCCCTTAAAAACAAGGTGACACGTTCTATAATTAAGGGTTTTGCTTGATCAATTGTTCTTAAAGTAGCTTCTCGATCGCTATCAGATATAGCAATTGCAGGTGTTAATTTCAGATACGCAGTCCGGCCTCGATAATCAGGAGAAAGGTCAACGATTAACTCAGGCAAAGGATAATATGCCTGCTTGTGCCCACTGGCATTCTTACGATACTCCAAACTTACTGTTGATTGATAACCATTATTCTGGAAGAAATATCCTCCTGCCAGTGCACTTATCAACAATATCGGCAGTACACCAAATACGGTAATGTATTTACCTGGAATATTTACCCTCGTGCGCAAGCCCTTACCCGATAAATAATCAGGTAAAGCATACTGCACTGATGTTGTCGCCGTAGAACCATTCTGTATACGGTTCGCCATAGTTAATTGAACCTTAACGCTACTAACCTCTGCCTGCTTACATTCAAGCGGAACAGGGTTAAGACCACGTTACGGTGGCGCTTTTTACCCGGCAAATATTTCCGGGCACATGGGTGCGTGAATATTATCTCATTGAATCTTATAGGATTTTTCGTGGCATAGGGTTTGCCTCTTATCCAGCAACATTCGTTTAATACCCCTTGGAAAAGCCGTTTATGCAAGACACCATCCCCATAGGTCTCTCACGTCAGATTGTTCTGGCAAGGGCACTTGATGTTACGGCTAACAACATCGCCAATCAAAACACAGCAGGCTATCGGGCCGAACGCACAGTTTTTGAAGAATATCTGGTTGAAACACAAGGTATCAAAAGCCCTGAAAATCAAGATATCTCGCTGGTTTTTGA
>CAZGVP010000578.1:0-1877 GCA_964529135.1 uncultured Caulobacterales bacterium
TGGAGCCTGCGAGACTTGCTTGTGCCATTCTTCATGGGCCGCATATCTTTAATTACAATGAGACCTATCATGATATGCGCAGAGCTGGTGCTGCGGCATTGGTACGTAATGAGCGTGATATTGCAGCAGCGGTTAAGCGGCTATTAAATGATGATAAAACACGCCATGCTCTGGCGCAATTGGCGAGTGATATTGCCAGGGAAAATGCGCAACGTACTCTAACCGATATCACAGATCAGCTGATTGAAGGAATTAATATTGCTTGCCCGCTTGATTCTGGTGTCTCTGCTTTTGATGAACGGCAAAATTCTCAGGTGCAAGCGTTTCAATGATCCGTGAACCGTGGTTCTGGCGAGAGAATAGTGTGTCGGCGCGCTTTGTTGCCGGGGCATTATCACCACTTGGATTCGTCTATCATCAGATAACGAGGGTGTCACCAGTGGCATGCCCATCATCTGATCAGTGTACAGTCATTTGCATTGGAAACGCGACCGTTGGTGGTGTCGGTAAAACTCCTTTTGCGATGATGGTGCATAAGATGCTGAATGAGCATGGACTTGAAGCCGGGTTTTTGTCGCGCGGATATCGTGGGAATTTGCAAGGACCTGAAAAAGTAAATGCGATGCTCCACGGTGCCGTAGATGTTGGGGATGAGGCATTGCTACTGGCGCAACAAGGCTCAACGTGGGTGTCGAAGGATAGGGCCGCCGGGCTGAGGGCAGCGATGGAGGCGGGGGAAGAGATTTTGATTGCTGATGATGGTTTTCAAAATGCAAAATTGCAAAAAGACATTTCAATATTGTTGGTTTCAGAAAATTCGTTAAGCGGTAATCGTCATGTTTTACCAGCTGGACCCTTTCGTGAACCCGTTGAAAGTGCGGTCCGGCGTTCTGATATGCTCATTTTTGTGCGTGATACATTCGACACTGTCTTGCGGCCAGAAGTGAGCAGGATAGCTCAAGGGCGCCCCTTTTGTGAGGCTGCATTGTTTCCTGTTGGTGACATGCAAACCGGAAAATTCCATGCATTTTGCGGTATTGGCAATCCTGAACGTTTTCGGTTGACTCTTATACGCGCAGGATATGATGTAATGGATTTTACATCATATCCCGATCATTATTCTTATACGGATCAAGATATTAGAGCGTTGCATATCAATGCAAAGAAAAATGGGAGTATGCTCATTACAACTCAAAAAGATTTTATGCGCCTTTCAGAAGAGCAGCGAAAAGATATCACAATGCTTCAAGTGGAAATGCGGGTGAATAAACCGACGCTATTATTGGAGTTACTGTCGTCGCTTACAGGTGGTAAGAAAAATCTTGCTGAAGATAGGGGTTCTTCATGAAATCATCTCCCCCTCCTCTGTCCGCTGCTGCTGAAAAAGCTTTGCCTCAACGTCGCGCAAACCGCCCTGTGACGTGGATGCATAGAATTGAATTTGCTGCAGCATGGGGGCTGTTGGCGTTCTTTCGTCTCATCGGTGTGGATGCTTCCTCTTGGCTTGCTGGGAAATTTATGCGGTTTGTGGGGCCGCGCCTGCGTAAATTATCCAGGCGAGGTGAAGATAATTTACGCAGAATTTATCCTGACTGGAATGAGATAGAGATCCGTTCTGTAATGACCGATGTTTGGGAAAATCTTGGCCGCGTTGGTGGTGAATTTGCTCATCTTGATCGCTTCAAGCCGACTTGGGACGAGGTGGAAATGCGTGATCGGGCTACAAAAGCTGCTGTCTTGAACGATCTATCTGATGAACAAGCCCGGAGTTTCGATAGGTATAAATCTGCCGGTAAAAATGCACGGGTAGTTCTGAATGCTAGTGAAGACTTTTTGAAATCCCTTGCGTTGCGTGAGCCTGTTATTTTTGCAACCGG
>CAZGVP010000579.1:0-1864 GCA_964529135.1 uncultured Caulobacterales bacterium
GTATCTGGGTATTTTTCCATAAAGATCATTATGGTTTTCTGGAGGTATAACTTACCAAATAAAGTAGGACAGGTTAACCGAAGTAGGCCTTTAGGTTCTCCTTGAAAAGATTCTACAATGCGGCGGGTGTCGGAAATTGTCCGCCTGACTGATTCTGCCTGTATGATTACTTCCTTGCCTGCCTCGGTCAGAGATAGCGAGCGAGTGGATCGGTTGAGTAAACGTATACCTAGTTCTCGTTCCAATATTTTGATTTGCTTGGAAAGTGAGGATCTATCCATAAGGCGCATCTCGGCTGCTCTGGTGAATGAACCTTGCTTAACCACGTCCAGAAACAAATCAAGTCTAGTTGCAATGTCCATAAAAACCTCTGAACCACTTATTCGAGTGGCCATTTCTTTCAACATGCGCAAATAAATAATTACCGCGAAATTCAAGTAATACCAATTTTGACGTGCAATAATAGAGGGTAATAACATTTTTTCAATTATTTCAGCCTCTATTGTGGCATATTTTTCCACAATGATTGGAAATAACTCTTGATTATCTATTCGCAAAATTAATCCATATTGCTGTTCATCAACAAAGATTAACAACTAACCTCTTGGTGGACACATGACCAAAAAAATAAAAATAGAATTTGTTTCAGATGCAGTATGCCCTTGGTGTGCAATTGGTTACACGCGATTAAAGCAGGCAATCTCTGAATTAGGCATTCAAAATGAGCTCAATATTGATTGGCAGCCATTCTTCTTGAATCCAAGCATGCCCCCAGAAGGCGAGAATATTTACGATTATGGTACGCGTAAATATGGCAGGACTAAGCAAGAAGGCGACCAAAACCGCGCCAATATTACACAACTGGGTAAAGAAGCTGGATTTACCTTCAACTTTACTGATGAGTCACGCGTTGTGAGTACCCGTGATGCACATACCTTGTTGGACTACTTGAGTGGCTCTGATGAGCAGACCGAGTTTAAAGAAAGGTTGTTTAAAGCATTTTTTACTGAGCAAAAGGATATTTCTAGCAGAGAAGTGCTTGAACAAGAGCTTAGAAATATAGGTGTGAAGATCCCTAACCTACCAAAAGTGCTGGATGATCAAGATACTCAAAACCGCATCGCTAGCAAAGCGTCACACTGGATTGCTCTTGGCATTTCGACTGTACCAACAATGATCATCAATAACGAAACAGTCGTTAATGGCTCCAGGTCTGTTGAGGCATACAAGCAGATACTATCAGAACTTATCTCACCTTATGAGTTAACCGCTTAAATAACTATGTAAAATAGAAGGGATATCAAGATGAACACGTTTACAATTCACAACACAGAGTCAGCACCTGAAAAAAGTAAGCCAATATTACAAGACTCTTTAAAAACCAATGGTATGATCGCTAACCTGCACGGGATTATGGCCGAAGCACCAGAGCTTCTCATAGCGTATCAGGAACTGGGAAAACTCTTTACGAATACATCGTTCGATAAAGAAGAACTTACAGTTGTTTGGCAGACCATTAATGTTGAACACAATTGCACGTACTGTGTTCCTGCTCATACCGGCATTGCGAATATGATGAAAGTCGATCCTGCATTGACTGAGGCATTGAGAAATCAAAAGCCAATGCCAACGCCTAAGCTTCAAGCCTTGCAGGACATGACGCTCAATGTTGTTCGTAAACGGGGCGATGTTTCAGATGATGATATTTCGGCATTTTTTGCTGCGGGTTACGCGCAGCGCCAGTTGCTAGAAATTGTTCTCGGTGTGTCCCAAAAAGTGATTAGCAACTATGTGAATCACATCGCGGACACTCCAATCGATAGAGCTTTCCAAAAATTTTCCTGGGAAAAGAAAGCGTAACAAT
>CAZGVP010000580.1:0-1857 GCA_964529135.1 uncultured Caulobacterales bacterium
GGGTTTTTTCGTATAGGGGCCGGTGAATGGCCAAAGCGATTTTCATGAAGAAATGCTTGATGCGCTTGTCTCTCATTAAGCTAATACTCTTTGAAGGTCTTCCAAGATGAACTCAATCGGTTCCATCCCGATTGATAGCCTTAGTAGGTTACGCGAAATGCCCAACATTTCTAGCTCAGCGTCGGTTTTTCCGGCATGGCTCATAGAAGCCGGACGCTCGATCAATGTGTCTGTGGAGCCGAAGCTTGGCGCCATTTTCGTTGAGAATAGCTGGGTGCGGGTTAGATTGATGTTATTGCCTTCTTTAATTTCTAACGAGATAACTGATCCGCCATGGCGATAGCTGCGCGAAAAGAGTTCAGACTGGTCCTCGTTGGCGAAGCGCCCTGGATAATATATAGTCTTAATCGATGGCTGGCAGCTCATCCAATCTAGTACGTGTTCTGCGTTTGAAACCATTTGTGCTATACGCACATCATAAGTTTTCAAACTGCGGAACAAGAGATAGGCAGAGATTGGATCCGGAATTCCACCTTGCGAGGAGCGAACATTCCATACCTTCTGGAAAGCCTCGTCATTGGCCACGGAGATAAAGCCTGCGATCAGATCATTGTGACCACCGATATATTTAGTGCAGGAAGATACCTGAAAATCGACAAGGGGCAGGTTCAACAGGTCGTTTTCAAGACCCACAAAGGTATTATCATATACGATCACTGCGTCAGGGTAAGCGTTACGCAGTATTTCTACGTTATGAATCTTCAATAGTGGGTTAGAAGGGCTTTCGATAAGCAGTAGAGGTCGCCCAGATAGTTTGCTCTCGAGTACATCATCAACATCACGTAAATTGGTGTGTGGTTTGCCAGTTAATGCAGAAAGCTCATTCAACAATACGGTAGTTTTGCGATAGTAGCTACCGATAGATATGAACGCGTCTATAACTGGGGCCGATACCCAGAGCGCAGCCCACATGGCAGACATCCCAGAGGAAAATAGGAGCGAAGGACGGTTAAGCAGGAATGAGAAGATCCGCTCAGTCTGATTCACCATTGGACTGGAATCTCGGCTGTAGCGATGATGGTCAAATTTATGGTTGTGATATTCTGCTAGAGAGTTCTCATCGAGATATTGATAAGCTGAGGAAAAGTTTAATGATGGAACTAGTGGAGAATAATTGATAGGGCTCGACTGATCATTTGCTGTAGTTTCATTAGAATTATGGTACAATTTATTTATTTTTTCAGAAACACTTCCAAATGATGTTTTTGTCACAATTAGTTTCCTTCTATTTTTGGAAATAATTAGCATCTTCGATGTAGACATAGTGCTTCGCGAGAGTGTCCTGAACTCTGTGTATCTGCGTTACAAAGCCCAAGGATTCCCACGCTTTTCATACCAGGTTGTACAGAACTTTAGGAAATTTGCTTCGGGTCTTCGCGGGTTAATATTGTTCTCAGCCAACCATCGTCGCGAGTCCTTTTCGAGCTGATGGATGTCCCAACCTGGAGCTGCCTTACGCGCGCTGACGAAGACTTCTGGGTCGAGAGGCCCGTCCCATGTATCTGCTTCCAGAACGGCAGGGAACTTGATCATACCACGATTGAAAAACACCACCATGTCCGCATCGGCGTCATAGGAAACGCTGTAATCAGGGAGGTGGTCATGCTTGATTAGGTGCCGGATCATTTGACGAAACCGTTTTTCCGGGCTTTGAGAACCAGATTTTTTCAAGAGCAATTCTAAGCTGATCCGCCAGTTATCCTGATGACCACAGTGTTTTCGGGCGATCTCATAAACCCGGCGTTCTAGGGGCTTCCGAAGCCTAAAATAATCCCGATGCAGAGTGAGAACCTCATC
>CAZGVP010000581.1:0-1856 GCA_964529135.1 uncultured Caulobacterales bacterium
ATGATCACCCACATGGTTATAAATTCTGAGTTGGCCGTGTGCCGTTCTATCCAGTCTTTGAAAAATTTTTTGATTAGATTGGTAAGTACTCCAAGACCATAGAAACGCTAAGACACCCAAAATGATAGAGGAAATTAATCCTGCTGACGTGGCAAGTGCTGAGACAAAATTACTTCGATCTGAAAGGTTAAGCATCAACAATGTAACTATCGATGCAAATGCAACGATTATCAACATATATCCTGAGCGCCTTAGAAAAATGAGTGTTTTCGCGGCATTGCTATCCAAATCATGTTCTTTAGGAAAAAGTTCCCTTACAGCCCGCCTCAACAAAAAGCCAAAACCCACAATCAATATCAGTATCAAAATAGTTGCTGAAAAATTTATATCTTTAAATTCCAAAATTGTATTACCCCTTAAGTGTCCCGACCTTACCAAATATATTAGTTACCAACTTATCTTCTTTGCCGCCCACCTGAGTGGATAATCAATCAACAATCCCAACAAACCGATCACGATGATTAAGGCAGCGATAGATGCATAGTCATTCACATCACGGAAATCTAAAATCATGTAACCCAAGCCCGAAGCCACGCCCAACATTTCGGCAGGCACAATCACAATCCAAGCAACACCTAACGCTAACTGCATTCCGAGTAAAATTGATGGCAAAGACGCCCGCAACAAAACATGTCTTATGAGCGAGATATTGCTGGCACCAAAACTCCGCCCAACATCAAGCCAGGCTGGATTTGCAGAAGTTATTCCGCGGGCTGTACTGAAAATTATGGGCCAAACAGCGGCTATAAACACTAAGAAGTAAACTGGCGCTGAACCGATGCCAAATAAAATAATAGCAATTGGTGTCCAAGATAACGGAGATACCATCCTTAACAACTGAAATGGTAAATAAGTAAAATTTCTCGCAAATGTGTAATATCCTATAAATACTCCAATAGGGACCCCGACAACCGAAGCCAGAATCAGTGCCCCAACTAAACGCTTCATCGTTTCAATCAAACTTGTCCAGAAACGCGGGTCGCTTAACAATCCCATGAGAGCATTGATTGCTCCAAGAGGTTCAAATCGGTTTAGCTCATTACCTTCCCCTATCGTGATAAGGAACCATAATCCTATGGTAGTCAAAAGCCCAAATATGGCTACAAATGCTCCAGAAGTTCGCATATGGTCTTTACTTTATGAGGACTTCATATTGTTCTTGACGCTCACCGGTAAAGTTGCTGCCCAAGCCAAATGCAGGCGCACCCCCCGCCGCAAGGAACCCCTTTTCGGCGAGTTTGTAATCGACTATCTCAGTTGCAACTTGTGTGCCTGTAAGGTCTTTAAATGCAGCAGGCATGGCGGCCGCGGAGTCAACAATCGTTCGCCTCATTAAAGCTAAGTTCGTCTCAAATGCAGAAGGGAATGGGTAAGGCGTAAAGCCCACCCTTTTCACATTCCAATCCGTATGCATGATTGCGCCTGTGCCTTGTGGTCCATAGGTTTCCAAATCATTTTTTGATATCGCCCTCTCCACAATCGGAATAGGCATTGGGAAGTATCCACCACCGTCTTTACCCAAAATTTGAGCCAGTTCGCCTGGATTATCATTTGCCCATTTCGCGGCTTTATATAGAGCGGTCGTTACTGCTTCTGCCCAAGCAGGATCTTCATCAATTGTACCCTGCAACAAAACCGATTGACAACAAGGATGATCACGCCAGACATCTCCTGACATCTTAATCATTCTGGCTTTAGATAAATTTTCTGCGACGGCACCAAATGGTTCGGAAACCGTACAGCCCGCTATCGAACCGTTTCTTAGCGCCTCAGGCATATCTGGCGGTGCTACTACA
>CAZGVP010000582.1:0-1851 GCA_964529135.1 uncultured Caulobacterales bacterium
GAACGAGCTGCAGCCAGGTTTTGGGATCTGTGACCCATTGGGGATTAAATGCTCACCGATCTCACGCAAAAGCGGCGATTTACCGACACCGGTCTGCGGTAACTCACCACCAAGAGCGTCCCGCCAGATATGCTCTTTCTCAACTGCATCCCCGTGCTCAAACCTCAGATACTCGTCCAGATATTCACCGGCCTCTCGCATCATCACGGCCATATCACCACATTCAGCGAGTTCATCAAAGTCGGGGTTGTTGTTTAGAAACTTATCATCGCTCATATCCAAAGACCTTCAATTAGCGATGGCTATTCAGCCGCCAATCGCTTTATGGCCTCGGTTTTAACGAAATCAACAGCGGGGGCAAGCGCATCCAGCTTGCTCGCATTGGTACCATTCGCGATTTCATCGAAAACAATCCTGCTGCCATCTGCTGACGGCGTAATCGTAATCGTCCAAACAACCTTAACCGCAATATCCTGCAAAGGGCCGAAAGGCGCATCTAACCGCAACTGCTTGCCAGCACTAACTTGTAGGACCGAACCATGGAGCACCGATCCCCCTTCCCAATCTTCACGCCACAGGCCGCCGGCCTTTGCATCAAGCGACAAATTAGCCGCATCGCCTGAATAAGTGTGATCCGGGTGCCACCAGGTCGCGGGCTTTATAAGTTTGTTCCAAACTGCTTCGGGTGCAAGCGAAGACTGGGCTTCTTGGCGCAGAGAATATTGATCCTGTGATCTGGTAATTACATCTGCATATACTGCCTCACCAAAGCCCACAAGAAATATTGAACTGGCAGTTATGGCAACTAGTAGAATTTTCACGGCAAATCTCCCCTTCCATATCTCGAAGATTATCATCGACCAATAACAACGATCAATGACAATAACTAATAGATACGTCGGCGAGTAGTAAGCTAGGAAAAATAGAAGCTACTTGAGAGGCAACAAATTAGCACAAACCTAAACCATTGCCTTCGCTTGCGACAAATCTGTCTTGAAAGGGCTCTTATTCAGAATCTTGGCCAAATTCTCCGAGCTTAAACTCTCCATGGTGTCACTGGTATTCAGAGGTTTACGGCCAATTATAACTATATCATGAGGCCTTAAGGAATAAGCGCTCTCAACCGCAAAGCCCGAGTGTTCTACCAACCGGACACTCGTTGCCGTATCAAACACATGATGATGCAAGGTGCGATAGAGGTGGTTATCTCTGGCAATTTCCTCAAACTCCGCCTTGGTTCTCGTGACTTCATTTGGCTGAAAGAAATGTAAATCAAGAATCTCATCCAAATGAGTCAAATCATCTTCTTCAATGTTATTTTCGTAATCACTTATCATATGATCAAGGTCTGTCACCGGCCTATGCTTGTCAAAAGTACAATCCCGATGGGGTAAAATTAGAAACAATCTACCTCCCGGCTTTAAGACACGCTTCCATTCATAGAGTGCTTTAAGTGGATTAGCTATATGCTCGAGGCAATGAGATGATAGAAGAAAGTCATACATATCATCACCTACCCCTTTTAGATCCTGCCCCTCACAAACATACTGCTTGCCAGGGTCTCTACCAGGATAAAAATGAAATGGCGCGTGTTCATCATATTCAACACCCCATATGTTTTTATCGGTATAATTGCAGTTATCCATTCGGCCAGCCGCTTTATAGCAATCCAGATACCCGCGCCTCCCAAATCTTTTGCTGGGTCCGCCAATCTCTATACCAGTTTTGCCAGAGAACTTCTTATAATGGTTCGAATAGTCGGGAATTCTAAGCGGAACTAAAAAGTCATATAATGCGAGAGCTGTATTGATTGCTCCATCCCGCACTAACTTGTTTTTAATTCTGGAAATC
>CAZGVP010000583.1:0-1837 GCA_964529135.1 uncultured Caulobacterales bacterium
GGAACCGGCAAGCTGGTTGCGTCGGTTCGACCAGACCTGCCACAGCCTTAGACAGACTAAAATGCCGAATCCCACTGCGATAACAACATTACCAACAACAAGTGAGATTAAAATGTTTCGCCCAACATTTTCCACAGCGGGAGACATTAGGAACCATGTGGAAATAAACGCACAAATCCCGACGGTCGTTAGTGCGAGCGCAGCCACCAAATTGGACTGAGCCCAGCCAGGTAGTATGTTACGTGGTTCACTTTGTGAAAAATAAGAAGTGTCTGACTCATTATTCTCAGATAAATCATCGAGTCGCTGATAACCAGGACCATTATCAAGTGCCGCATCGCTAGGAACTTGCGGCTCTTCAAATTCTGCCTTATCGGCGTCTACAGATGCTTTGTCAGATGTCGCCATGCGACCCTTCTTGTTTGCGCCTTTCCCCGAAGTCGCTTTAGCCGTATCTCATTTGTGTTGATGGTCACCTGTTTGTTGCAAATAATCAACACAAATGTTGCTAATTTAACGCAAAATACGTGAAACACTCTGGTTTCATCGCTATCTAATCTCGAAAAATCACACATTTATGCGCTTTTCAGGAAGGACTCCGCATTTTTACCATAAAAATTCATTAGGGCTTTTTGGACGGTTGATGCGGCTTTCATCTGGCATATTTCAGCTCTGAAGGAACGCCTCACAGCAAGTGGCATATCTATCGGTGCAACATCAATATAGGCAGCTAAATGTTTACGTGCCATCCGCACGCCATGAGGTTCTCCATAAAGCTCAATTGATTCTGCATAATGCTTCATAGCCATCACGCCTTGAGACGCGAGGTCGGGAGTGGAGATTTCTTCCGCGCCAGTAGTGAGTGCTTGTGCAAGCGCCCCCGGCAACCAGGGCCTCCCTACTGCAGCACGTCCGACCATTACGCCATTAGCCCCAGATAAATAGAGAGCACTGCGCGCTTCAGCGAGAGTCTCAATGTCACCGTTCACTAACACCGGAATTGTCACTTCTTCTTTTGTTCGTTTAACTGCTGCCCAATCGGCTTTGCCTTTATAAAATTGGTTACGTGTCCGCCCATGAATTGTTAGTAATTGAATGCCAGCATCTTGAGCTCGTTTTCCAATTTCTGGCGCCGTCAACAAATTATCATCCCATCCAAGGCGCATCTTCAACGTCACGGGAACCTCTACGGCTGTCACAATCGCATCAATCAATCGTAATGCTCGGTCAGGGTCCTGCATTAATGCGGATCCGGAAAGGCCACCCGTTACCTGACGCGAAGGACATCCCATATTGATATCAATAACATCTGCACCGGCAGCTTGAGCCAACTTAGCGCCTTCAGCCAGCCAGTATGGTTCGCGGCCAGCTAGCTGAATAACAAATGGGAATGGTCGATCTATCCCATCACCACCTTCAGCACGTCTCACCACATCAGGGCGTGCACGTACTAATTCCTCACTAGCAACCATTTCAGATACGACTAACCCAGCTCCTGCCCGCCAGGCCGCACGCCGAAAGGCAAGATCGCTAACACCTGACATTGGCGCCAACGCGACATTGTTGCGTAACGGTATATTGGCAATCGATAGGTCCATCATGTGGCTATAATCATAATAACCAATCCAGACAAGTTTAGAATATCAACTTACGGCGTTGCTGAAGCCAACTAGTATTGATTGAAGTAATAATGCTGGTTGGGATTATCAATTTTACATGCCCCCCATACCAATCCATAGACAGGTATTGAAAATATTTATTTCCAAAACCAATAGCCCCATCAACCTGCTTTTATCGCAAAAATGTCGCCCAACTCCAGGAGAACCAACATGAAACG
>CAZGVP010000584.1:0-1831 GCA_964529135.1 uncultured Caulobacterales bacterium
TTATTATCATTACAGGATTGGCCGTCTCGCGCTGCTCCTCGATTTATTATATACGTTCGGGTTCCGATGGGGCTGCGGCGTTTTTGGTATAGGTTGTGGATATGGTGCTCCGGTCTATTCATTGCCGCCTGGTCAGAGTTCATTGATTGACCATAATAACCGGGCGCGTTTGCGTCTCCATAAATCCTGATAGCAATAAGATCTGACCTGATCCTTATATTCTGTTTTTACGACAAGAAAGCATGGGCTTTGTAATCAGCTATATTTATGGTGCCTTGCAGAAACCACAACTGCAATTTTGTCTTGATGCAACGCGATGGTTCCGTAATGCTTATAAGGGCAAGTTAAAGAATGAGTGCGAGCAATGACGAGATTATTCTTACTGTTAAATACAGTCTTTTTTGGCGGTTTTGGCTTTTATGCGTTTTTCCATCCCGAAGCATTGATGGACATGCTTGGTGCACCATCAATGAGTTCAGATGGGTTTTATGAATTGCGCGGAGTTTATGGCGGCGTCAGTATCGGCGCTGCTCTCTTGTTTTTGTCGGGAGTCTTTCGTCCATCCTTGCAAAGGCCGGGCTTATTTTTTCTGTTAGCTTATACAGGTGGCTATGCCCTTGCGCGCGTTCTTGCGTTGCCGCTGGACGGTATTCCTTCGATGCGGCTGATTGGTTTTAGTGCATTCGAGATTGTCACAGCTCTCCTGTCATTATGGCTTTTACGGCGCATGCCCCATTAAACCTTATATTCCCATCATAATGCCAATGAGGTTTTGTTCCTCTGGCAATTTCAGGTAGTGTATAAAACAGCCTATCACGACAGGAGAGATTTTTGAAATTCGCTAGCAAGACCTTTATTGCATCTGCGCTGTATCTAACAGTAAGTGGCCTTTTTCTACCCGCATTGGCTCAGGAATATGCGCACGGCAATGGTGCACTGGAACTTTTCGATGCTGAGGGGCAAGCCAATTCACCACGGTGGGTGATGATCTGGATTATGATCATGCTGGGTAGTTTTCTCCCTGGTCTATTGTTTGTATGGAAGCGAATTGAGGCGCGCTGGGTTATTGGCGGCTTGTTGTTGGGATTTGTAGCGCTGGGCATATTAACCGAGCTGCTTGGTATGCAACCTTATTCCGGCTTCATTGCATTGATCCATTTGATTTTCTGGATGCCGGGCCTCTTTGTTCTTCTCCGTAGACGGACATTTCTGAAAGAGCGTTCTTTCTATGGTGCCTGGACTGGTCTTATCACAGCAGTGATCTTATTCTCTTTTGTGTTTGATATTCGCGATGCTGCTATTTATCTTGATTATGTAGCCGGGTTCGGTATTTTTTCATAAAATTGAACAATTCATATAGTTTGGTACACTAATAACTCAGCATGGTAGTATAGTCATTATGATCATTGATCCTACTAAAGAACAGTTTGCGCTAATGAAGGCTTTAGGAGATAAGGGGCCTGTGCAAATGCTAAATTTGATTAAATTGCGCGATAAGGCCAATTATGAAAATGGGCAGCTGGCCAGTGGTCAGGAAGCCTATGAGCAATATTCAACACTCAGCGGGCCAATCTTCAAACGAGTTGGGGGGCATATTGTACATTCATGGGATGTAAACGGGATTATTATTGGCCCAGTCGATAGCGAAGAGTGGGATTTGGCCTTTGTCGCGGAATATCCAAAAGCGTCAGCCTTTGTAGAGATGGTGCGCGATGAGACCTACCGCAGTATAGTTTTTCACCGTCAGGCCGCTGTTGATAATTCACGTTTGGTATGTTTGTCGCCCAAAGCCACATCTTCATTGTTCGGGTGAGGGTATGATAAATGCGTA
>CAZGVP010000585.1:0-1824 GCA_964529135.1 uncultured Caulobacterales bacterium
AGTAGGGCCAGGTTCAATTGATACGGCAATGATGGCAGGGGTCAACGCTAACCCGGAAGCGATGAAAACGGTGATGTCCCGAACTCCGCTCGGGCGTGTAGGCGAGCCGCGCGAAATCGGCGATGTTGTGGCATTTTTGGCTAGCGAAAAGGCAAGTTATATCACTGGCGAGACCATATATGTTGATGGCGGTCGGCTGGGCATGAATTACACTTGTTGATTGACTGCGGATTTTCGTTACGTTTGACAGCCAGGGTTAATATTAGTTAACTATAGTCACAAAATGCCGTCATGTTTTGCAGAGTGAATCGGCAAAGGCTTTAGTGCCGGTGGGGTGTCAACCGAATTGCCAGCAGAGGTGTAATGTGAAATACAACTTAAAACTTCTATCAATTGTCAGCGGGGTAGCGCTATTCACCGCCAGTTGCGCAACCTCCCCAACCGGGCAACGGCAGTTAAGTCTGGTGCCTGACTCCCAGATTGAGTCGATGGGAGTTTCCGCCTACAGCGAAATGAAGGCAAAAATTCCTATCTCAAGAAATGCGAAACAGACGGCATATGTTCGATGCATCGCAGACGCTATTACCGATGAGCTGGATGGCAGTACGTCCTGGGAAGTTACTCTTTTTGATGACGATCAGGTTAATGCGTTTGCGTTGCCGGGAGGCAAGATCGGGGTCTATACCGGCCTGCTGAAAGTCGCAGAAACACCGGATCAGCTTGCTGCCGTAATGGGACATGAGGTAGCGCATGTGCTGGCGAACCACGGCAAGGCGCGGTTATCCGCGAATATGGCCGGGCAAGCCGGATTACTGGTTGGGCAGATTCTCATTGGTTCTTCCGGCTCAAAACGCTCTCATGCTGCCATGGCTGCACTGGGTATTGGCCTGCAAGTCGGTGTATTAATGCCTTATGGTCGTTCGCATGAAACGGAAGCGGATGTGCTTGGTCTTGATCTGTTAGCAAAAGCCGGGTTTGACCCACGTGCGAGCACCCAGTTGTGGCGCAATATGGCAGCAGCAAATCCATCAGCGCCGCCCGAGCTGTTATCGACTCATCCAGCGCCGACTACACGCATCAGCAATTTGCAAAGACGCATGCCAAAGGCTCTGGGCATTTATCAACAGGCTCGTAACTCCGGTCGAGTGCCTGCTTGCAGAATTGGTTAGCTTCGACCAGCGCAGGAATCCCGACAGGATCCGTTGTTTGTCGGGCTCTCCTCCCTGTCAGTTTTTGAGATTCGCAAGCATGTAATGCTGAGGAGCGGAAAGGTCGAATCTCACCACTTTGATTATCAACCGTTTTAGCGACGTTATTGAGAGTTAGTGGTACCGCGGCTGTTGCGCCACCCACCGTCCATTTGCTCTTGCTCTTGATTGATCCTCGCTGGCTCATGCGTCGCTATAGACGCGCACCACCGCTATAGACGCGCACCACATCGATCAAATCGAAATTGTGTTGGATAGGATTCTTAAGCCTCGCAGAGGTTACACCTGTTAGCTTAGTTGGTGAGCACAGAAGCACCAACCGCTTGTGATATTTCTGCTGCTATTGACTATTCATAGATAGTGAATTGAACCAATCGTGTTAGCTTTATCGTCAGTCAAAAGTAAACTCTGATCTGGAATTACGCAAGCTTAAAGTCAGATATCTTTCTCTCCCCACTTCAATGTTGCTCCGTTGACAAATAAGTAGTACGTTGAGCGAGCGTCATGGAAAATTGTGGTTTGAAAAGTTGAATAGTCTACGCGGCGTCGGGCTTTTGGCTGTGCCCCGGCAATGAGCTTTTCAAGATAAATAACGATAAGAGTTACAAGAGAAGAA
>CAZGVP010000586.1:0-1821 GCA_964529135.1 uncultured Caulobacterales bacterium
ATATAATTTTGTCACCAAATCCTGCGTACCCAATTCATGCTTATGGATTTATTATCGCTGGCGGACAAATACATGCTGTACCAGCACTGTCGCCCGAAGATTATTTACGCGGCTTGCATCAAGCTATTGCTGATAGCAAGAAGACGCCTAAAGCGATGGTGATAAATTATCCGTCGAACCCGACTGCGCAAACCGTCGATATTAATTTTTATAAAGATGTCGTAGCGCTTGCCAAACGAAACGAGGTTCTTGTGTTGTCAGATCTTGCTTATAGCGAGATTTATTTTGATACACCGCCGCCTTCAATTTTTGAAGTTGCCGGAGCAATTGATATTGCTGTGGAAGTGAACTCACTGTCCAAGACGTTTGCCATGGCGGGATGGCGTGTGGGGATGGCTGTTGGAAATGATCGCATGATCGGGGCGTTAGCACGAGTGAAATCTTATCTCGATTATGGAGCTTTTACACCGATACAAGTTGCAGCTGCCTCGGCGCTTGACGGCTCTTGGGAGTGTGTTGAGAGCATACGTGCCACTTATAAGGCTCGCCGGGATATTCTGATTTCCCAATTTGCGAATGCTGGTTGGGAGATACCTGTACCAGACGCTTCAATGTTTGCCTGGGCACAAATTCCTGAGACATATCGCGCTCTTGGTTCAATTGCTTTTGCTAAGTTGCTTATGGAGGAGGCAGATGTTGCTGTTGCCCCAGGCCTAGGGTTTGGGGAGTATGGCGACGATCATGTGCGTATCGGGCTCGTTGAAAATGAACAACGGATTCGTCAGGCAGCCCGAAATATCAAGCGCCTATTATCTCAATAGGGTATAGCATAAAGCAATCCAGTTCATTTTTGTCATAAAATGGCATATAATGCTAAATATCTACCATTATACTGGAAATTAATCGTGTTAAATCAAATTTCCTGCATTTTTTTGCTTGTTTACTGACCTGACCGTGTTGTATGCAATCATAATGGTTCAAAGGGCTCCGGATCAGATGAAATATCATCAGGTTATCAATGCAAGGTTTGAACATCGCGATAGTTGCGATGAACGGCTAGATTTGCGACTGCCGCTTTCAGTGGTGTTTCTCGTGGTGAGCCCCTGTTTGGGGAGCGGCTAAAAGCTCGGTGCAATAAATAGCAACGGACATTTAACACTCCCGCTTCCACAATAAGGTAGCGGGTTTTTGTTGAACAATTACCGATAAATTCATGACAGATTACAATGACAAATACTAAAAGAAAAATTTCTGATGCAATCACCAAAGGCCCAGCCAAGGCGCCAGCACGAGCAATGCTAAGGGCTGTAGGGTATGGTGATAAGGATTTTGCACAACCAATGATCGCGGTAGTCAATACGTGGTCAACGGTAACACCATGCAATATGCACCTAGCAGATCTTGCTGAGCCTGTGAGAATGGGGGTTCGAAATGGAGGTGCAACACCAATTGATTTTAATACTATTGTTGTCTCTGACGGTATCACCATGGGGGGCGAGGGTATGCGAGCATCCCTAATTTCACGTGAGGTTATTGCAGATTCTATTGAATTGGCAGTGCGCGGACATTCTCTTGACGCAGCAATTATTCTCGTTGGTTGCGATAAAACTTTGCCAGCGGCTGCTATGGCTTTGGCCCGTATGGATATCCCCGGTGTGATATTTTATGGTGGTACGATAATGCCCGGCCAGTGCACTATAAAAGGCGAAGAACGTGACCTTTCTATACAAGATGTTTTCGAAGCAGTGGGGGCGCATGCCTCAGGTGCAATCAACGATGCGGAACTGGACCAGATAGAAAGAACAGCATGTCCAGGCGCAG
>CAZGVP010000587.1:0-1821 GCA_964529135.1 uncultured Caulobacterales bacterium
CTTGGCGATGTTGGACGCACTTACCGTGCTGAGGGCCGCTTCAACATTGCGCGCGATAACGCCGTGAAGGCCAATATCGGTCGCCGCTGCCGCGAGGTCAGCAGGGTTCGCGGACCCTTCTTCACCAGGAATAGACACCGCGATAACTTTATCAACGAGGCCGAGGAGCGGCTTTAAATATCCTGAAACATCTTTGGTGCCCATCATGCCCAAGATGAGCGTTGTGTCATATTCTTCATGATCGATGGTTTGCAGAAAGGTTCGGATCGCACTTCCTGCTGCTGGGTTATGACCCCCATCCAGCCAAAGTGCTGCGTCTTCACCAATAGCGGTGTTGAGCGGGGTGTTTTCAAGTTTTTGAAGCCGCGCCGGCCAACGCACCCAGCCTAGCCCGGCCCTTATTGCGGCCTCCGAAATTGGGACAGCATTTTGGATAAGGGCTGTTTTGATAGCTAAACCTGCATTGGTGATTTGATGTACACCTGTCAGGTTTGGTTTCGGAAGCTTTAGCTTCACATCCTTGTCTTCATAGATGAACTCAGGGCGGCCCATATTGAGGTCGATCTTCCAGTCATCACCATAGAAAAATGGCTTAGCGCTCTCTTCTGCGACCTTGCGCGCGATGGCGGCTTTTGCGGCAGCGACCTGCGGTGCGCTTGCGACCGGAATACCGTTTTTAACGATGCCAGCTTTCTCACCCGCGATGGCTTCGATGGTATCGCCAAGGAAATCCTGGTGATCTAGGCTGATCGGCGTGATTGCCGTCGCTGAGGGTTTTTCGATAACATTGGTTGCATCCAACCGGCCACCAAGACCCACTTCGAGAATGCAAAGGTCAGCATTATGACTTGCGAACGCCAGGAATGCAGCGGCCGTTGTTACCTCAAAAAAAGTTATGGGGTCATCACCATTCAGGCGCTCACATTCGCTCAGGATATCGCTTAGTTCGTCATCATTGATTAATTGCCCAGCCAAGCGAATTCGTTCATTGAACCGAACCAAGTGCGGTGACGAATATACATGAACCCGGTGCCCTGCGGCTTCGGCGATAGCGCGCAGGGTTGCGACAGTGGAACCTTTACCGTTTGTGCCAGCAACATGGATTACGGGCGGTAATTTGCGCTCAGGATTACCAAGTCGGCCGAGCAGACGTTCCATCCGGCCAAGCGACAAGTCTATCTTTTTAGGATGCAAATCCATCAAGCGCGCCAAAATGGCGTCGCTGTTATTTTCCTTGAGGGCTTTGATCGCCATGTCGACTTTGTCGACTTTTATTCGGCGGCGTGCGGCGTGCGATGTCGCCCGCTCATCAACATATTGATAACTTTGCCAAGTTCTTTCGGAAGCTCATGCCGGTGTGTGACCATATCGACCATACCGTGCTCCAGGAGATACTCGGCGCGCTGGAATCCATCAGGTAGTTTTTCGCGGATTGTTTGCTCGATCACGCGTGGACCAGAGAAGGCGATCATCGCGCCTGGCTCAGCGATTTGAATATCACCAAGCATCGCGTATGATGCGGACACACCGCCTGACGTTGGGTCGGTCAGCACGACAATATAGGGAAGACCTGCGTCACGAAGCATCTGAACAGCAACTGTTGTGCGCGGCATTTGCATCAAGGAAAGTATACCCTCTTGCATGCGGGCGCCACCAGAAGCGGTAAACATAATAAAGGGCGCATTGATTTTAAGTGCATGGCGCGCGCCAGTGATAATGCCTTCGCCAACGGCCATCCCCATTGATCCGCCCATGAAGAAGAAATTCTGGATAGCAACGACGGCTTCCTGGCCATCGATACGGCCGACAGCAACCTTGATT
>CAZGVP010000588.1:0-1817 GCA_964529135.1 uncultured Caulobacterales bacterium
CACCAAATCTGGTCCCACAAACTCAGACGGAAGATTCAGGCGTATTTTTTATGGGCTCTATCCTTCAAAAGCTTAGTCACCATCAGGCCATCGAAACCATACTGACATCAGTGGATGGATGGCGCGATGAAATGATAGAACTCGTTCAAAACTGGTCGAAAATCAATAGCGGTAGCCGCAACCTTGAAGGACTGGGCCAGATGGAGTTGGAGATTGTGGAAGCGTTTGAACCATTAGGCGCTGAGGTGTCATTCCTAGACCTTGGTGAAGGCGACTTGGTGAACGCTGATGGTGCGCTTGAGACTGTTGCCAACGGGCGCTCAATCAAGTTTGCGAAAAATCTTGAGGCGAACCGCCGCATTTTGATGACGGGTCACACGGACACGGTATTTCCAATTGATAGCGAATTTCAAGAACCTAAATGGCTTGATGACAACACTATAAATGGCCCGGGCGTTGCTGACATGAAGGGTGGCATCATCGTTATCTTGAATGCCCTGAAGGCGTTCGAAGCAAGCCCCTATGCAGGGTCCATTGGCTGGGAAGTTATTCTTTCGCCTGATGAGGAAACTGGCTCTTTGAAATCTGGTCCAATTTTAATGGAACACGCTAAGTCTGCTGACATTGGGTTGACTTATGAACCCGCTCTGGCTGACGGCACACTTGCAGGTGAACGTAAGGGAAGTGGTAACTTCACACTCGTAGTACGCGGCCGGGCAGCGCATGCTGGGCGAGAATTCCATAGCGGCCGGAATGCGGTCGTGGCTCTGTCAGAGATAATAGGCGAGTTGGCAGCGCTCACTGACGGAAGACCAGAACTCACTGTCAACCCGGCCGTTATTAAAGGTGGTGTCGCGCCTAACGTTGTGCCTGACATGGCCTGGTGTAAGTTTAATGTCAGACTCTCAGAACCCGAGCATGGTGAATGGTTTGAGGGTAAGCTCAAACAGATTATGGAGCGGTGGGAGGACAAGGACGGTTTTGAACTCATGCTTCATGGAGGCATAAACCGACCGCCTAAGAAGATCAGTGAGGCAAACCGTATCATGATGGATTTGGTGCAAGCGTGCGGCACTGATCTAGACGTAAATATTAATTATGTCGCAACGGGCGGTTGCTGCGAAGGTAATAATCTGGCGGCTGCCGGACTGCCGAATATTGATACGCTCGGTGTTCGTGGCGGCGCTATTCATAGTCATGATGAATTTGTACTGGTTGATAGCTTTGTTGAGAGAGTAAAGCTTTCCACCTTGATTGTGGCCGCGTTTGCTGACGGCCAGTTCGATGATGTTATAAAGGCTAAACAAGAATAATAAAGTAGGAGGGGACACTCAATGTTTGTAGTCAGGCAGGCAAAACGCGACGATTTAGGGCGCTTAATGGATCTTGCGCGGAAAACTGGTGCAGGGATGACGACGTTTCCTGAGGATGAAGGTGTTCTATCTGCTAAGATTGAGGACTCAATTGAAGCCTTTGCGGCAAAGCCTGAAGACCTCGAAAAAATGAAAACTGGTTATCTGTTGGTTTTGGAAGAGCCTGAAAACCAGCAAATTGTTGGTACGAGTGCTATCCTTACAGGCATTGGATTAGACAAGCCTTTTTATAGCTACCGGATCTTACATCAGACCCAGGTCAGTAAAGAGCCAGAGATGCGGATGGATACTGAGCTGTTGAACTTGTCGAATGACTTTGTCGGCGCGAGCGAGATTGCAACCCTATTCCTGCATCCGGATTACCGGGTTGGCCAGCTAGGGAAGTTGCTAGCAAAGGCTCGGTATCTTTTAATCGCGTCATATCCTGAACGTTTTTCCGATAAA
>CAZGVP010000589.1:0-1810 GCA_964529135.1 uncultured Caulobacterales bacterium
CTTGCGGGGACCATCGAGGTCGACGGTCTTGAAAGATTTTTCTTTCACCATGAGTTTGTGAACGAATTGGGTAGTGTCGAAGAAGAAACTTAAATGGAAAAATGCGCCGTCCTTCAAAATCAGCGTTGTGCCCGCCACGTTTTGCGAGATCAACTGACCTGTTCTGGTTTTTCCAGCCTTTAACTTGAACAAAATGACCAGGGTTTCGTCCAAATTGAAAATATTGAAAATCTTGATCAATATCTTGTATGGGGTCGTTAGTCCCAGCTGTAGGAGGGAAATTAAGAACTGTATGATCAATAGCGGAGTATCCCATTTGATCAATTGCATAGAGTGCATCATACATCGATATATCAGGCCATGGTGATTGTCGAATTTCATCAGCATCGTGATGAATGCACCAGTCGGCATCAGAATTGCGTGCAATATCGTCTACGCGTTGTAGTAATTTTTCCCACTCATAAAAATGAGATGGGCCGTCAGGGGGGAATTTCTCAACCGTGAGGTTACCTTGATTTTTTAGAGAATGTAATGTTTCCCATGAATTGTCTGTGGACCAGTTGTCTATTACGTGTACGTGAATTCCCTGTTTCAATAACCTTGAAATTGTGATGGGCAATATATCCCCTTCATTGTATGCGGTCATAATCGCCAATACTTTGAAAGTGTCGGGTGTCGCCGGTTGCTTGAGGAGTTCTTTGTGTTTACTGATTATTGCGCAAATGCATTTTTTCTGTCTGGCAACGGTGTTGTTTTCAGCCAGACCGAGAAATGTTGTGTCCAATTTAAACTCATTCAATAGCCAGCCCAGCTCATCTAACGTCCATTCGCGTACATGCGCCCGATTGTTCGGGGGGCCTAAGTGATGCTTTCCTCGAACCAGGTCGCGTTCTGGGGTCGATAACAAAATGAACTCTGCATCATCAGATAGTCGTTTTAAATTGAGTAAAAGGCCCGAAGGGTCTGTAAGGTGTTCAATAACATCAGCGCATATTACCAATGAGTTCCTTATTTTTTCTGGGGGTAGATTGAATGGTGAGGCAGCTTCAAGATCCCGGTCGACCCATTCTCCAAAATTATACTGGGCGCGGCAATAATCGAGATTTCCCCCAAAGTCGACGCCTATAATCTCATAATCTTTAGCGAGGGGCAGTAATTTTTTTCCGCTTCCACATCCAATATCAATAATAGTTTTAATTTCTGTACGATCGGCAAGAAACTTCGCAATATCATAAATGGATTGCTGATGGACTACGCCCGTATTATCTTCGGTTGCGACATCATCAAAATACTCAGCTTTTTCTCGTGAGCGATATTCGGGTTTAATCCCAAAGTGTAAATTACGCACACGGTCTGTGACTTTATCGATATTCATTTGATCAATATGCATCTTTACTCTCTACCTGATTATTATGGCTATATGCTGCGTGGATGACGATAAAAATGGTATGTGAATAGTGTACGGTCTTCAGCTATCTCATATGTAAATTTCTAATTCTCTAGGGGGTCTTTGAAAAAACCCTTACAAGTTCTTGAGCTTCTTTAAGTTGGGTGTTGGTCATGCGGCCTAGTAACATCTTCCTAATATCATGCGCCTTGTTGTGGCCGGAGCCTGCTGCCAAATTAACCCACTTGTATGCGAGTACATAATCTTGCGGTACAGTTTGGCCAGTGAAATACATTTCACCGAGCGCGTATTGTGCGTCTTCGTTTCCTTTCGCTGCCAGCTCTTTTAAATGGGGTAATGTAACAGGTGTCCGTGCGTCTGCATGGGAATATGTGCCAGTGGTTGAGGAGGCTGTTGCGCGAC
>CAZGVP010000590.1:0-1809 GCA_964529135.1 uncultured Caulobacterales bacterium
TATCATTTTCACCGGGGCATTTGTCTCTTTATCAATTGACCATTGAACCTGGTACAGCGTTTGACCATGCAGTGCGACGCGGTACGATGGTTATGCCGAGTAATGATAGTGTAGCAGATTTTTTCGAGGTGACCGTTAGACTGATGGAAGATGCTGGGTACCGCCACTATGAAATTTCAAATTTTTCACAACCCGGTCACGAGGCAATGCATAACTTGCTTTACTGGCAGTACCAAGATTATATTGCCATAGGGCCAGGGGCGCATGGTCGTATAACATTGCCCGACAGTGCAGATGATCAACGAAGAATGGCAATTGAAAACACGGCAAAGCCATTGGATTATTTGCAACTTATCCATGAGCATCGCCATGGTTGTATTGAACAATTAACCCTGACATCAGAAGCCCAAATGCATGAACGGTTTGCAATGGGGTTGCGACTGGAGGCTGGAATTAGTCTTTATCAGAATGATTTTTTCTTTGAGAGTGAATCCCGTAAGCAGGCGTTGGGTGCACTGATTGCGGACGGGTATTTGAATTTTGAAAATGATCAATTAGTAGCGAGCCGATCGGGGCGGCAATTGCTGGATAGTTTGCTAGGGATCTTATTTGGTGGAGCGTAACGATTATTTTGTGGGTGATGCTCTGCCGGCTTATCTCCAACGTGGAAGATATTTTGAATTGTTGGGTATCTTTTTGTCCCAGGCAGACTGCTGGCACCTTAATTTCGCTGCATGGTAAAAGTTCGCGGTTAGGCCAGACATTAAGTGTTCCAATCCAGCAGGGCTTGAAATCCGCTATATAGAGGATATAAGCATCTTATGCGGATTTTGGTAGACATAATGATGGCTAATGCCCCCAAGGTAGGTGTTCTGCGCGATAATGTTGTGCGACTGGCTCAGCTATCAAGGCACCTGCTCCTGACGGGTGTCTTACTGCGACTTATGGCCAGCCGTTCGTAAACTCTGGCCCCTATCGGGTGCGAACGGCGGTGATGAAGGCTAGATTTTCTGAAAATTCAATAAGCATAACCGGCCTCCATTGCCCAAGCAGAGATATGTCCCATGCAAAATGATCCTCGTAATAAATATCGTGCCTTCCCGCCAATTCCACTTGAGGGGCGCCAATGGCCGACCCGGCAGACAATATCCGCGCCCACATGGTGCAGCGTTGATTTGCGCGATGGTAATCAGGCGTTGATCGAGCCGATGGGCCATGAACGCAAAAAGCGAATGTTTGAGACGCTTGTTGAAATGGGTTTCAAGGAAATTGAGGTTGGTTTTCCAGCGGCTTCACAAACTGATTTTGATTTTGTGCGCTGGTTGATCGAAGAAGATAAAGTCCCCCAGGATGTTACAATCCAGGTTCTGACCCAATCGCGCGAGGATTTGATCACCCGAACATATGAGGCGATCAAGGATTCCCACCGTGCGATTGTTCATCTGTATAATTCTACCTCAACGTTGCAGCGGCGTGTTGTATTTGACCGGGATGAAGCAGGCATTATTGAGATTGCCGTTAATGGGGCAAAAATAGCCCATGAACTTGCTGGGCAGCGCCCGGACGGCACAACTTTTTATGAGTATTCTCCTGAAAGTTTTACAGGCACCGAGCTCAATTATGCAAAAGAAATCTGTGAAGCGGTCATGGATGTCTTTGAGCCGACACCGGATAAAAAAATTATTTTGAATCTGCCGGCCACCGTCGAAATGGCCACACCTAATGTTTATGCCGATCAGATTGAATGGTTCCATCGTAATGTGGCGCGGCGTGATAGTTATATCCTGTCTCTTCATCCGCACAATGATC
>CAZGVP010000591.1:0-1805 GCA_964529135.1 uncultured Caulobacterales bacterium
GTAAATCCGCACAAAGAATGGTGCGGATTAGCATTTTTTTTCATTTTTTTGCATTTTTTTTGCTTAAAACGGAATATCATCGTCCAATTCGTACGATTGACTACCTCCAGAGCTTTGATCCGGAGTACTCGCACTTCCCCCGTAGTCAGACGATCCGCCCATTGAGTTTTGATCATCACGACGTCCATCAAGCATGGTCAGATTACTATTAAACCCCTGTAGCACGATTTCTGTTGTGTATTTGTCTTGGCCGTTTTGGTCTTGCCACTTGCGTGTTTGCAACGCGCCTTCAAGATAGACCTTCGATCCTTTGCGTAAATATTGCTCTGCAATGCGCGATAATCCCTCATTAAAGATCACAACCCGATGCCATTCGGTTTTTTCACGGCGCTCCCCGGTATTTTTATCTTTCCAGCTTTCAGAAGTGGCAATGCTAAGGTTTGCAATTGGACGCCCGTCTTTGGTCTGGCGAATCTCCGGATCTGCACCCAAATTCCCTACCAAAATAACTTTATTGATGCTTCCGGCCATCCTGAACTCCATTCCCACATGGTGATGCGCGTCTTGTGCGCTGTTAAATACATATGCTTTGAGTCTGTTTGCACACCACATGAAGGTTTTCCCCAAACCCAAATTCGTACTGCAAAGTTTTCCAAAACTGTTTTGAACAAATATGTTCACTTATTGTTCGCGTTTTGATAGCGTTCCAAGTAAAGAAACACAAGTAAGGACCAACAAAACTAATCCAGCCAAATTTAAAAAGTTATCCACACCGCATGGTTTCGATCACATACTCTCTGACGATGGGATCGCGTTTGTCTATAAATAAGAGACAACATACCAAAACCGCTATCATCAATCAGAACGACCCTAGAATCTTTGAAAGACCCGAATGTCTCTTAAAACAATCCGCGTAGCCGGTGCACGCGAACACAATCTAAAAAACATCACTGTAGAAATCCCTCGCGATAAGCTTGTTGTCATGACAGGTCTTTCTGGCTCAGGAAAATCTTCATTAGCTTTTGATACTATATATGCAGAAGGTCAGCGTCGGTACGTTGAATCATTATCAGCATATGCGCGGCAATTTCTGGAACTGATGCAAAAACCTGATGTGGATCAAATTGATGGACTATCACCTGCAATTTCGATCGAGCAAAAGACAACATCACGCAACCCGCGCTCTACAGTCGCCACCGTAACAGAGATCTACGACTATATGCGTCTATTATGGGCGCGCGTTGGTATTCCCTATTCACCTGCCACTGGATTACCAATTACAAGCCAAACAGTCTCTGAAATGGTGGATCGCCTTATGGCTTCACCGACAAAATCGCGGTTTTACCTCCTTGCGCCGATGATCCGGGGCCGTAAGGGTGAATATCGCAAAGAACTAGCAGAGCTTTTGAAAAAAGGCTTTCAACGGGTAAAAATCGATGGTGAATTTTATGAAATCGCTGATGCTCCCAAACTCAACAAAAAAATCAAGCATGATATCGATGTAGTCGTAGATCGCGTAATCATAAAACCTGACATTGAAAGCCGCCTTGCAGAATCTTTTGAAATGGCCCTGGAATTAGCTGATGGCATTGCCATTGCTGAAAGCGCAGACAAGAAAGATAAAGAAGGCAAACCGCAACGCACTGTCTTTTCAGCACGCTTTGCCTGCCCTGTATCCGGTTTTACTATTGATGAGATTGAACCTCGGCTTTTTTCTTTTAATGCACCAGCCGGTGCCTGCCCTTCTTGTGATGGTCTTGGCACGCAGATGATCTTTGATGATGATTTAGTAGTCCCCGATCATA
>CAZGVP010000592.1:0-1800 GCA_964529135.1 uncultured Caulobacterales bacterium
GGATCTCGCCGTCGTCCACGAACGTCCCCTGCGCCCGCACCAGCTTGCTGGTCCCAGTGGGAGGCACCGACGGAGCAACTATATGTCAGGTTATTATTGATGTGGTGGTGAAGTTTAGCGCGAAGGTCGCCGTTCCCAGCCATGTCGACAAAAACGGATGGTACGCTGGCATCGATTTGTTCCAAATTGTCATACAAGACTGTTTGATCATAAGACCCCATGCTTTCAACAAAGTTAGCATTGCCGGGTGATGTAAGACCAATCACCTTCACACCGCTGCGCCGCGCCAAAAGGAACGCGAGGCCATAGGCGGTTTTGCTTGATGCGCTGGAGAGGATGATCTGCTTGGCACCAAAAAAGTCATTGTCTTCCAAGAAGTCGTCAATAAGGAAAGATGTCATGAAAAGCGGCCTGAAGATCATCTGAAGTGCTTCGCCGTCGGGGCGGTAGCCCGGATCATTAACCGTTCGAACGTAATAATTATAGATTGGACTCAAATGGCTTCTGTGTTCTGCGATATCGGTAAAACCGGCTGCACTATGCTTACCAACACTTACCTTTAAATGGCTGGACATCGGGAAATATCCGTAGAAGCGCTCTCCTATAGTCACATCTGGTGTTTCAGACGCAACGACCTCAGCAAATCCCCAAACGGGGACGGAACCTAAGCCGTCTTTTGCTGGGAAGAAATCCCAATATTTCATGCGGTCGCCAAAGGCTGCGTATGTGATATTGTTGGCGGTGAAGGCGAAACTGGAAACCTCAAACAGCACGTCGCCTGCATCTAAGGTGAAAATAGCATCGGTAGTTCCGCTTTCCACCTTATGAATATTGCCTCGATTGACTAAAAATTCAGCTGTACTTTTTGATACTGAAGCTGTCATGGAACTCTCTCCCGCCCTGATGTCAATTTGAATTCTTATGTGGATTTTAGACTTATTGAGCCGAATTAATCAAGGTCATTACTTTGGAGTATTGCCATGCGGCCTTGGTAGCGAGCGAGTATACCGATTCGATATATTGGGTATTCTGGCCGGATTTATGAAGCGTGTACATCAATGGCCTTGAAATATTGCTAAACTAAAGATCATTTCATCGTACTTTTTGAACGGATTGTCTGATTTTTTTCACCTGTTACGCGGTTACGCCGGTTCCTGCTTTGCAATTTATACCCTTAGCGATTAAACCAATGGCAATCTGTGATCTGTGTCTGAATTTGGCTGGAAACAAAATTCGGATGCGTGGGGGCCAGAGGTATAGTCAACACAATTAGTAAAGTATCCTAGGGAAAATCAATGAACAGAAAAACACTATTGAAGCTGTCGGTGGCAGCATCGGTTTTAATGACGGCGGCATGTGGTAATGCAGATACTGATTCTGCTGAGACTAAGACATCTTCACAAGTAGCGGCTGCTGTAGAAGCGCCGAAGCCGGAGTTGGGCACTTGGGGGGTAGATCTCTCTACTCAGAACACCAATGTTAAACCCGGTGATGATTTCAACATGTACGCCAATGGTACATGGGACGCAAATTTTGAAATTCCGTCACAATATTCAAGTTACGGGGCCTTCACCAAGCTTTTTGAACGTTCTGAAGAGCGTATTAAAAGCATCATCGATGAGCTTTCTGCAAACGAGTCCACTAAAGGTACGCTTGAGCAGAAAGTCGGTGATTACTATAATAGCTATATGGACATTGAAAAAGCGAACGCGCTTGGCATTGATCCAATTCGTGAAGATATCGCTTATATTGACTCCATTGCGAACGTCGCTGACCTGACAGTTGCTTTTGGCCGCGCCG
>CAZGVP010000593.1:0-1787 GCA_964529135.1 uncultured Caulobacterales bacterium
CCCTATGCGGCGATGCAGCGTTCCAAAGCGCCTATCCGTATTATTTTTCAACTCTCCAAACTGAAGTTTTTCCCTGTCACCACCAAGAAGTACAGCTCGCTCGAAGATTTGGACGGTGAGCCCATTCTGTTGCATTCACGAGGTGGTGGTACTGATTCAATTGCCAATGTTATCGAAGACAAGATGGGCATGAAATTCGGTAAGCGCTCTTATGTGCCTGGTTCTTCCAACCGTGTTGTTGCATTGGTCGCAGGCCAGGCAAATGCAACCATCATTGATCTATCAAACAAAAACAAAGTCATTAAGCAGCACCCAGATAAATTCAATGTGTTGCCTATGTTTGAGGTAGAGGCCAGTGATGAAGCCCTTTTTGCCAATCTTGACTGGATTAAAGAAAACGAGAGCGATGTGCAGATTTTTGTAGATGCACTGGCAAGCACATGGAAAGACATGAGCGACGATCCAAGCATCATCGCTAAGGAAACCAACCCTGAGGGGCCAATTGGTCAACTGCCACCCGAAATCCTCGGCAACCTTGACGACTTTTATTCTGATGCCGTTGAAGGGGGGCTTTACGATCCTGCCGGCGGTGGTATGAAGGCCGCAAAAGCTGATCTGGAATGGTATAGCCAGGCGGGTCAGCTTGACGGTGATATCGATAGCTTGAACATCGATGATTTCTGGTATATGGCGCCACTTGAAAAAGCGGTTGCGAAGTAAGCTGCAAGGAAGTTTGTGGGCAGTGTGTTTCGGTGACGACGATGCACGCTGCCTATTGAATTCCCCTAGTCAGAACAAAGGATCTCTGCTTTGAATAGCCGATCATTAGCGTTAAAAGTACTCTCCGCCGTGATTGTTTTTGGTGCATGGGAGGTTGCAGGCCGTATACCGGTGAGTTATGCGTTTCCCACTTTTGTGGATTCCATGAAAGCACTGGCGACGATGATCGGCGATGGCAGCCTTTATCAAGCCTACGTCGAGACACTTAAGCCTCTGGCAATAGGTGTGTTGATATCAGCCATTCTGGGTATCGCTATCGGGTTATGGATAGGGCTTAGTGAGTGGTTTGATTGGTTGTTTTCACCCATCTTTATCGTCATGCAGGCAGCCCCACTTGCGGCGTTAATCCCGCTGCTGGTAATGATTTACGGTATTGGTCTAACGTCAAAGATCTTCGTGGTTTGCATCATGGCGATGCCGGTCATTGTGCTTAATACCGCTGGTGCCGTGCGCAATACACCATCTTCGTTTATTGAGATGGGTAAATCCTTTTTGGCTTCCCGGCGCGAAGTTCTGACAAAGATTATTGTTCCCGCTGCATCACCCGTGATCTTCTCTGGATTACGCCTTGGTGTTTCAGCTGGTTTTATCGGTGCAATATTATCGGAGTTGAAAATCACCCCAACCGGTGTTGGCGACATCATCACTTTCAGTCGATCCATCGCCGATTATGCCAGCATGTACGCCGCGATATTTTCAATCATCGTGCTAGCGGTGGTTTTTCTCAATTTACTTGAAATGCTAGAGCGCATTTTATTCGAAGGAAACGTACGTGGATATGCTTCAGACTAACGAGGTCGCTGAAAACACGATGCAGACTCAAACTGACAATGCAGTATCGGTTAGCGGTGTCTCTAAAAACTACGGAGAAGTAGAAGCGCTGAAAGATTTGTCGCTTGATTTTCCACGTGGCCAGCTGACGTCATTGCTGGGGCCATCCGGTTGTGGAAAAACCACTTTATTAAAAATCATAGCCGGTTTGCTGGAACCGAGCGCCGGAGAGATTC
>CAZGVP010000594.1:0-1787 GCA_964529135.1 uncultured Caulobacterales bacterium
CTTGATATGGGGGGATATATTTCTTTCTCAGGTATCATGACATTCAAGAATGCAAACGACGTACGGGCAATTGTTGAGATGGCGCCTATCGACAGAATTATCATTGAAACAGACTGCCCCTATCTTGCGCCAGTACCGATGCGAGGCCGGCGTAATGAACCCGCTTATCTTGTTCACGTTGCGGACAAATTGGCTGAAATAAAAAAGCTTGGCTCTGATGATATTGCACATCATACCACGAGCAATTTTTTTAAATTGTTCTCACGCGCGAACCCTATGGAAAGTATAGGTGGGCAAGGTGATGAATGAGTAATAAAAATAACCATGTAATTCGGGCAACCATTTTGGGTTGCGGGTCATCTGGTGGTGTGCCTCGCCCAGGGGGGCGTGATGGTCATGGTGATTGGGGCTTGTGTGACCCCTTGGATCCAAAGAATCGACGAACTCGATGTTCTTTACTAGTAGAAAAGGCTCATCATGAGTACGGTTTTGATCATGCGTACACTACGACTGCGTTGGTTGATACGTCTCCTGATATGCGCCAACAACTTTTGAATGCGGGTTGCTCCCATCTTGATGGGGTTTTGTTTACGCATGCTCATGCTGATCAAAGTAATGGTATTGATGATTTGAGAGTCTTAGCGATTTCCAACCGCTCACGTGTGCAGGTATGGATTGATGATGAAACGGCTGGGGAATTATTAGATCGTTTTCGATATTGTTTTGAGCAACCATCCGGCAGTCCCTATCCTGCAATCCTGGAACATCGAGAAATACCTAAAGATGAGGAGGGTATTAAGGTAAATGGTCCCGCGGGAGCATTACTTGCGCAACCATTTTTGCAATATCATGGTACTGTCAATTCTTTGGGGTTCCGGTTTGGCAATATTGCTTATTCAAGTGACGTAGTAGGGTTGCCGGAAAAAAGTTTTGAATCACTTCAAGGGCTTGATGTTTGGATTCTTGATGCTCTTCAGGAAAAACCTCATGGTTCTCATGCCCATCTTGATCTGGCTCTTGAGTGGATAAGGAAGGTAAAACCCAAACAGGCAATTTTAACCAACCTCCATGTTTCAATGGATTATGAAACTTTACGAAACAAATTGCCTGATAATGTAAGCCCCGCTTACGATGGAATGCGGGTGTTGAGTGAAGATATAATGGGTTAATGTATTGCAATACGCATTGAACAACTCATAGGCGAAAGTTTGTGATAAAACTCGTATATATGTTTTGTGTTTGTTAAGATGAATACTGACGATTGCGGTTAAGTTTACTTTATTACGAACAGGATCATTATTTCTTAATGCAGCCCCGAAAGATGAAAATTTGAAATTAATTTCATGCTCATTTTGGGAGAAAATTATTGACTTCATAGTACGCTCACGATATTGTGATCGCTGGAGAGGAGAGGGTTGGGAGATCCTCACGCGATAAATAAAATTTTATATTGCTACGTACATATTGTTTGTGTGCGTTCTTTGTTGTGTGTCGATGTGTGTATTCTAACTACGTTAGATATAGTCAGAATATGCATTTTTAATAATCTCGACTCTATTTTCCTTTGCGTTTTGTGCTCAATTTTTGGGCGGGATATTGAAGCAATGGGAGGGCTATATGTCCAATTCAAGTGAAGATAAGATTATAGATGTTGAGGGTGGCAATGATACAACCTCTACAAGTTCAGGTGGTTTTGAGATAAACCGGCGTAATATATTGCATAGTGGCGCGGCAGCTTCTGTGGTGGCGACAGCTGGAATTTCTCCAGGTATGGCGATGGCTGCAAG
>CAZGVP010000595.1:0-1785 GCA_964529135.1 uncultured Caulobacterales bacterium
TGTGTCGCCCGTGTTTTGAACAACAAAGCAGCCAGTGCCATAGGTACTTTTGATATCACCGTTACCGAAGCAGGCTTGCCCGAAGGTTGCTGCTTGCTGATCACCTGCCACTCCCAAGATCGGAATCTCGAGGCCAAACAAGGAGGCATCGATGACGCCGTAAAGATCAGAGCTATCTTTTACGCTCGGCAGGACGGATTTTGGGACATTGAATAATGCGAGTAAGTCATCGTCCCAAGTCCCATCCACAATATTATAAAGGTTGGTGCGGCTCGCGTTGGTGGCGTCGGGTGCGTGGATCTTGCCCTTTGTCAGTCGCCAAACGAGGAAACTATCCACAGTTCCGAAAGCAAGCTTGCCCCGCTCCGCGCGGTCTCGGGCGTCGGGTACGTTATCCAATAGCCACGCAATTTTTGTTGCTGAAAAATATGGGTCTAAGCGAAGGCCGGTTTTCATTTGAAGGTCTTCCGCGGATATTTTGCTTTCTAAGCCTCTGCAAATGTCGGCGGTTCTTCTGTCTTGCCAAACAATCGCATTACCAATGGGTGCGTCGGTTTCCCGGTCCCAAACGATAGTGGTTTCGCGCTGGTTGGTGATGCCGGCAGCGACAATTGTCGCGCCTTTACTTTGTGCGTCAGCAATCGCCTGCTTACAAACATTGATCGTTGATGACCAGATCGCTTCCGGGTCATGTTCTACCCAGCCATCATCGGGGTAAATTTGCGGAAACTCTTCCTGAGCGACCGCGATGATGGTTGCGTCCTTATCAAAAATGATAGCACGGCTTGATGTTGTCCCTTGGTCAATCGCAAGAATGGCATCGCTTATTGCCACAATTATATCCCCTTAATCCTGATACTTAAGGATACTTTGCCTCATTCTTTAGACCGTTTTCAAGCGAGCTTTATGAAGAGTATATCAATTGCGGTCCAATCGGTTAGCGCGGCGCTCATTTAATACTGGTGCAAGCACCTGATTGTGAAACGCATCGCAGCCAATGCAGGGGTTCGCATATGGTTCGCCCTTTGGTGTGATAGTTTTGGATGCATCAATGAATTTTACCCTGTCCCAGCCACGAGACGCACCCATTTCAAAAGGGTCGCCGTCATTCAAAGCTTGAATTGCCGGGTCTTCCTTAAGGTCATCAAGAATGTCGGTTAGTTTCTCTTCGGTCAGGTTACCAAAGGGGGCTTTGGTCTTAAGGCAGCAAGGAAAGAAATCACCGCCGGGCTCTATAGAGACTTCTGATCCACTGTATCCATAATTCAGGAAGTTTTTGGCTCCTGACCATTCAGCGCAGAAGTTATCTTCAATCGTTGCCTTCGAGAGGCCGTTTTCCCACGCCCGGCCGCGTGGCCACAATTTACCGATCCAAGCGTCTTCTTCTGCACCAAAGAAATGGTAGACGGGACCTGCTTCTTCGGACCAGTCGTGTACGGGTGCTGCGTGCCCTGATGGTTTCATGCCGCGCGCTTCGAACATACCCGTTAGCTTTTCCATCAAGTCTTCGCGCTTATCACCTTGCATTCCGACATGGTAATCATCCATCCCTGAGATGGAGATCATCCATATGCCGCGCGCCAAAAGGTCGTCGAGAATTTCTTCGGTTACCAAGTCACCGGTGGTTTGAACGATAATGTTGATGCCGCCATTATCTTTGTATTTGGCCTGCAGTTTCTCAAGAACTGGATAGAGGATACGCTCCCGCACTGGATTCACGAGCACTTCACCGCCTGAAAGAACTATTCGCCCTACCTTTTCTTCATACCCGCCACCATCAAGGGG
>CAZGVP010000596.1:0-1775 GCA_964529135.1 uncultured Caulobacterales bacterium
TATGGCGGCATCAGCATTTCACCAAAGACACGCAACGCCAATGCCGCCATCTCAAAAAAAATGCGCAAACAGGCCATAACGGCTCGGCGCAAAACCCCAAAAGATGGGCCAAAGATCAATATTTCTTCACAAGGCTTGCTAGCTGCTCTGAAAAAACATCGCCTCGCTCTCGCCAAAGAACGCAATGTGCCTGCTTATGTAATCTTTACCGACCGTACATTGATCGATATGGCCAACAAAAAGCCAGGTACGCCAAAAGCATTCGGTTCCGTTTTCGGAATTGGCGCTGCCAAAGTACGCGATTTTTCAGAGAGTTTTCTCGAAGTTATTGCGCGTAACGAACGCACAAATTGATACACTCACTACCTGAGTAAATCACAATATCCCTGACTTATTGGTCTTCCTATCGACATTCCTCAACGCTTTATCGCAAATTTTATCTGATTATATTGCGAGCCAGCGATTGACGCGGCACTGTGTGATTTCTAACAAATATTCCCATATTAGGAGGAGGGTTTCCATGAACATTTCCAAAAAATCCAGCATGATGAGTATTGCTGCACTTTCCACTCTCGCCATCACAGCGGCGGCTAATGCCGAAACGCGTGACTATGACGTTGCTTCATTCAATGCCATTAAGGCAGCTCAAGGCATGGATGTCACCGTTTCCATTGGCGACACACAGTCAATCAATGCCGAAGGTCCGGATGGTAAAATGGATCGCCTTTCCATTTCTGTAAAAGACGGAACACTGATTATTAAACGCGCAAAGAAAAGAGGCGGCTGGGGCTGGAATAGAGATAGTACAAATTTTTCTATTAATGTTGTAGCCACCTCGCTCAGCAGTATTGATACATCTTCCGGCGCACGCGTAGACGCCACTGGCATCACAGCCGAACTGTTTTCAATTGATACCTCAAGCGGGTCCAATGTATCAGCAAGTGGGTCATGCACGAATTTAACTGTTGATGCATCAAGTGGATCTCGTATTGATGCGGAAAATTTAACCTGCAAAAATGCAGTTGCCGACGTTTCCAGTGGTGCGTCTATTGACCTTCACGCAAGCTCTACCTTTTCTGGCGATGCTTCCAGTGGCGGCGATATCGATGTCTATGGAAACCCAACTACGGTAAATACGGACGAATCATCTGGCGGTGATATCGACCTGCGATAACACTAACCATCAGCATTAAAAATCTTCCGCAAAACACCAGGCACGGCCTCGGGTAGATCTTCAGCGATCATGCCGGGGCCAATTTGTTGTCCAACAGCACCATGAAACCAGACACCAGCCATCGCAGCTTCAAAAGATGGCATAGTTGATCCATCTGGATGTCGTTGCCCGACAAGGCCTGCAATAAACCCGGCAAGCACATCACCACTACCAGCCGTAGCCAATCCCGGCGGAGCGTTCACATTTATCCCGGTACGACCATCCGGTGCAGCGATAATCGTATCTGCGCCTTTCAGGACCAATATACACCCGCATTTTTCAGACGCCATTTTTGCAGCCTTCAGGCGGCCATACTCCTCAATATTGATCTGCGGAAATAATCTGGAAAACTCCCCTTCATGAGGTGTCAGAATATCTGTGGGGCGCAAAGCTTCAAATAATTCCTCCGGTGCCTCTGCAAAACCAGTTAGGGCATCTGCATCCAAAATTGCTGTCGCATTGGCTTTTAGAACTGTCAGTATTTTTCCTTTAAGCCTTTCATCCAGGCCAAGACCTGGCCCCGCGACAACTGCGGAAATCCTATCATCGGAAAGATGAGTAG
>CAZGVP010000597.1:0-1774 GCA_964529135.1 uncultured Caulobacterales bacterium
CTTGGGTGTGAGCCGCAGCGGCTGCGCGTTCATTTTTAGCCCAGCCCCAAGTAGGGCGCCCGCCATATATGTTGGATTCCCGCTCTTGCTTGGCTTCGTCGGCGCTCATCCCCTCGAAATAGTTCCATTGTTTATTGTGTTCACGGGCGTGAGCCGCACAAAACCATAAGTAAGTACGGGGGTCACGAGGAGATTTAGCCGTACGGCAATCTCCTGCTTCCTTGCAGTCTTCAACCTCGCAAATCTTGTCGACCGGCTTTTTCCAGGCCGGTTCTTTCTTGTTCTTTGCGCTTGGAGGCTTTACGCGGATGTCGAACCCGTGTCGGGGCTTATAATTCTCATCATTCATGGAGTCTATTATGGGGATGGTTTGATGCGGATACAATCTTGACAGATGCGATGAAAAGACCATGTTCTGGCCGGATGTCTTTTGATCAAAAATCTCTCGCTGATAAAATAGAAGAAAGGCTTCGGGATGGTTTCAATCCGATTGCCATCGAAGTCAAGGATGAGTCGCATTTACATGCGGGTCATGCAGGTGCCCGCGAGAGCGGGGAGTCGCATTTTCGTATTCTGGTAGTGAGTTCTGTATTTGAAGGCCTCAGCCGTGTTGCCAGACACAGACGGGTCAATGCTTTATTGGCCGATGAATTGCGTGAGCAAATTCATGCCCTTGCGATGAAGACACTCACTCCTGAAGAGTATGATACTGTTTCGTGAAGTCGCGGGCAGATCACTGAAAGGTTCTAATGGAAATCCCTATCGCTCCAGTAACTTATGCCTTGATTGTTGCTAATCTTGCGGCGAGCTGCTGGGCATTTTTCTTTGATGACGAGTTCTCCGGAAATTTTGCTTTTGATATTGATGCGATCAAACGTCACGGCCAGCATTATCGTATTTTTACGTCCTCTTTTTTGCATGTGGATCCGATGCATTTGCTGTTCAACATGATCACCCTGTTCTTTTTTGGTCCCGATGTCGAAAGGGTACTCGGCCAGCTTGGGTTTCTCGTGGTTTATTTCGGAGCTATCCTTTTTTCCGGAATTTTATCATACTATCTCAATCGAAATAATTCAGTTTATACAAGCGTTGGGGCATCTGACGCGACCTCAGGTATAGTCTTCTCGTTTGTGGTTATTGCGCCGTTTGTGAAACTAGTCATATTTCCGATACCAGTACCAATGCCAGCTTGGGTTTTCGGTATTGTCTTTGTGCTGATTTCATCAGTATTGATGAATCGCCAGGATCGGGTAATCTCTCATGAAGGACATTTGGGAGGAGCAATAGCTGGTTTATTGCTAACGATAGCAATGCATCCAATATTACTGACGCGTTGGTTTGCGTAAGGGCTTGCGGAAGGTTTTAGGCAAAATAAAGCGGAACCGAAGAAACAGGAAGGGCATATTCTGTTTCTCCGATTCCGCCCGGCTTGGGGATCAAATCATGAAGGGCATTCTGATCTGATCTCTCTCTCCCCCCTTGCCGGTGTTACGTCTGTTGTGTTTAAGATGGTCGGCAAATGGGGCGCATCCGGGGCAAGTTAGGGTTCGTGTTGGGGCAATGTCGGGGTGAAATTCAGGCAGTATCACTTAATTCATTTGACATATTGGTGGGCGGAACAATTTCGTTGTGAAGTTGATTGCGTTTTTGAAAATATATTTTCTTTGCTATGGCTCGCATTGGCGGTGTGAACAATGCTGCATTCAAAATGGCATTATGTGGTGCAAGCGACCAGGCTCGCCGTAGTACTGTTTTTTTTGCAAATGTTGGATAG
>CAZGVP010000598.1:0-1773 GCA_964529135.1 uncultured Caulobacterales bacterium
GCTTACTGGTTTCGCTATCAGCACCAGTTATTGTGGAATTGGTTTTTGATTCGTTCATTTTACACTCATTTATCCTACGCCAGGGGGAATATGATAAATCACCACGAGATTATCGTCTGCGTCAATAATGCCAACCTCACGTCCTATTCGTCCATCATGAGTTTCAAGACGTTCTTCATCATAAACCGTAAGGCCTAGTTTTTGAGCACCACCAACCACGCCATCAATATCAGCAATATCAAGAACAATCGCAGCACGACGCGGCGCAGGAACAGGCGGCAGATCCATGCCTTTGATTTGTGTGAGCGCCATTACCCTTGGTTGGCCAGGAGCAGTTAACGTCGCCCAACGCATTTTAGCATTACAGTCTATATTAAAAACCGGATAAGAATAAGAATCTTCTTCGGAATCTTTTTCAAATTCAACTTCAAACCCAAGCACGTCACGATAAAATTTTAGCGATTCTTGTAGATCGCTTACAATATAGTTTGCGCGCTGAAACCGGATTTCTTTTTTGTCGGCCATTATTTAAGTTCCTTTTATTATACCCAGTTTTGTGGCTCATCGCGGACAGCGCAACATTGCACACCAACATTTTGCCCATAATAAAGATTAGCCAATGCCCTGGGCATATTCTCAAATCCGTGGGTAATATCTTGAACCGGCGTTAATAATCCATCTCGTATCCACCCAGCAAGATCATCCATTACAGCTTTCCAGCGATCAACATGATTATATACAAAAAAACCTTGCATCCGACTATCAGTAGCACGCAAGCGCGTATAATTTGAAAGTTTAAACGGTACTTCGCGCGTATACTCACTAATTGATCCACACAAAACAATTCGCGCATTCATCCGTAGGCGTTCAAGACATGCCTCTAGAAATTCACCACCCACATTATCAAAATAGTAATCTATTCCGTCTGGCCGTAATTCATCAAGACTGGTTTCTATATCGTCATTTTTATAATCAATGGCCGCATCACATCCATGCTCAAGAATAAAAGCACATTTTTCTGCTCCACCCGCAACCCCTACAACTTGCGCACCAACAATATTCTTTGCCATTTGCGCAACCATGGAACCAACGCCCCCTGCGGCTCCACTGAGCACCATCAAATCGCCTTCCTTCGGATTACCGCTGGCAAAATACCCGGCATGTGCCGAAAGCCCCGTCATACCAAGAACGCCAGCACCTAGCGCTGCCGGCAAGTTATTTTGTGGCATGTGATAAAATTTTTCCTGATGGGTCATGGCGGAAACTTTATAAGTACGCCACCCAAGCTGACCCTGCACCATTTGTCCTTCACGCCAATCAGGATGACGAGACTTTATTATTTGCGCAACACCACGACCATGAATGACATCACCCGGTTCAAGGACACGCTCTCCGGCCGCGCCAGTACCTTGCATATAAAAACGCATTACAGGGGCAAGCCCCAGATAATGAGTTTTCAACAACACTTCCCCCGGGCCGGGTTCCGCAATATCAGTAATAGCCCATTCAAAATCATCGGGCTTGACATTACCAACTGGTCGCTGACGCACCCGCCATTCATTTACAACACTATCATCAATGCTTTTATCTGCAGCCAAGGCATCAAATGCTGCAAGACCTTCTATAATATCAGGATTCATACTCACTGAGAATGCACCCTGACAAGCTGATTGACTTCAAAGAAATACCCATCGAGATCCCAAAACGAACATCCGATCATATCTTTTTTCGCACCATCAGCGCCCGTCACTGTCCAATCATGAGGTTCGCAAT
>CAZGVP010000599.1:0-1766 GCA_964529135.1 uncultured Caulobacterales bacterium
CTCATCTTATCTCCGGTGTTAACCAGCCCCGCCATAAAAATAGGCCACCTTGGGCCTGACGTGGCTTACCCGGAAGCTATGGAACGGCTTACCAATTACGCTCAGTACACAGCTCCGGCAAATGTTGCAGGCACTCCGTCACTCTCCCTACCTCTTGCAATGTCAGCAGATAACCTCCCCATAGGCGCGTTATTCAATGCTCGGCTTGGCCAAGAGCGCATCCTATTAGAGCTTGCCTACGAACTCGAAAGCGCCGTCCCGTGGGCTGGAAAAATTCCTCCTGTTTTTGCTGGGTAATTACTCCTGTTTCTTTTTGTAACATTAGAACGCTGAGTATGACCCGAAAAACAAAAATCACAAATAAAATGCATTACGCAATCGCACCAAATCACCCTGCCGTGCGGAACCGTTTACGCAAATCAAGAAACCGTTTCTCATATAAATAATAACTCACGGTTGCGACCATAACCGTCATGATAAACACTAGAATAAACAACAATATCGGTTGACCAGTCAGACCTATTTTATTGAAGACAGCATTCAGAAAATGGACTGCCCACATATGATAGAGATACATTCCATAACTTATCGCACCAATGAACGCCACTGGCTTCAACGACAATTGCCGTGATAACCTTCCGTCAGGTGAGAGAAGAATTGCCCCGATTAGCCCCGTCATAGCAAGATGAATTGCTAATCGTAATCCACCAGAAAGATCTGTCACAGGCACGTTGATCAATACCAGAAGCAAAACTCCTGTTATTAGAGCAGAAAGTGGTCCGCCCAGAAAACGCGCAAGATAGCGAAAGGTGATTTTCCTGTTCAACCCGTGAGCAAGAGCAACACCTAATAATATCGGTGTAAAAGTTGTATCCAGTATTTCCGGATGTTGTTCCGGGTGAATCCCAAATATAGTTAAGATGGCCCCATCGAGAATACCAAAATTTACCAGTTGATTTAGAACTAGAAAAAGAAGGCCAACTATCAGCAAAAAAACTGGAACAAACATCACTTCCAATACTGGCCACACAAGATAAAATTGTTCCTCTGTCGCAAGAGACCATAATGGGTCGAGATTGTTTGCCCCTGGTTGAAACCAGTTTGACAGATAAAGTCCATAAATTGGCAGGCCGTTGATAAATAGCTGAGTATCTTGGTCATTAGGCCTGAAAATCAAATACGCTAGAGCCAATACAATCAACAATCCATAATATGCAGGCATCAACCGCAAAAACCTGCGGACCCAAAATTTATACAGTGAGATGGCCCCAGTTTTTGCACGTTCGCGCAGCAAAAGAGTTGTAATCAGAAAACCACTAAGGACAAAAAATAGGTCCACCCCCAAAAAACCTCGATGAAGCATAGGCAAAGGCCCGGACATAGCAGTATGATGCCAAATAACCGGCACTATCGCCATGCAGCGCAACCCGTCTAGTCCAGCAAATTTGGTAGTATTTAAATAGTTCTGATATGAATACAGCATAATAGCGAACGGGATGTTATTGGCATTGTGATAGCTACTTACCCCCGATCGGAATGGAATACCAGCAAAGTGGGCAGATCATTAGTTCCGATAAAGTTCTACGCTTCATAGAAAGAACTCACGTCCAGACTTCCATTATTTCAAGCCCAATATCCGTGAAGTCATCAAAAAAATAAAACATATTGCACACGCGAAAATTCTCATTATAAACAAAATTTCGACTGACACGTCGAAATTTTCAGGGCGTATAGCTCAGTGGTAGAGCGCTTCCTTGACATGGAAG
>CAZGVP010000600.1:0-1753 GCA_964529135.1 uncultured Caulobacterales bacterium
TATTCGCGAATTGCCCGAGACCTTCTGGGAGCGCAGCCAGATTACCCGTCCGCGCGACCGCGAAGTTGTCTGCCATGCCTCGGCCTGGGATCTCGATAATGAAGAAGACATCCGCATAAAAATGTGCACAGAGGTGAACGCAGAAGATTTCTATACGGTGCACCATGAACTTGGCCACAATTATTACCAGCGCGCCTATAAGGATCAGGACTTCCTGCACAAGAACGGCGCGCATGACGGTTTCCATGAAGCCATTGGGGACTTTGTCGGGCTATCAATTACGCCAAGCTATCTTAAATCCATCGGCCTGATTAATGAAGAGCCACCGGCAGAAGCCGACCTTGGCCTACTGATGAATACCGCGCTAGATAAAATCGCCTTCCTGCCCTTTGCCTATTCGGTTGATAGCTGGCGCTGGGGTGTTCTGCGCGGGGAGACACCTGTTGAGGAATACAATACGAGCTGGGTAAACACCCGTCTTGCCAATCAAGGCATCATTCCGCCGGGGCCACGCCCAGCCGACGCCTTTGATCCGGGCGCGAAGTATCACATTCCGGGCAACACGCCTTATCTGCGCTACTTCCTAAGCTATGTCTTGCAGTTCCAGTTCCACAAGGCCGCCTGCGAGCAAGCCGGTTGGGAAGGCCCGCTGCACCGCTGCTCAATCTATGACAATAAGCAAGTCGGCAAACGCTTTAACGATATGCTCGAGCTTGGCGCCTCAAAGCCATGGCCCGATGCGCTCGAAGCTTTCACCGGCACCCGCCAGATGGACGGCTCTGCAATGGCTGAATATTTTGCCCCGCTGGTGACATACCTCAAAGAAGAAAACGACGGCCGCACCTGCGGCTGGTAAAGATTGTCTCATTCCAAACTCGAACAAACCTACCAATACAAACAAGGACACTCCATCATGGAACAACAAAACCTTAACACGCTAAACACACTTCTCGATATGCTCGCCAAGGGACAATTCCTCGAAGGCATGGAAATGTTTTTTGCTGACGACGTGGTCATTCAGGAAGTTGGCGGTGAGCCAAAAAAGGGCAAGGCGCTCTGTATCGAAGCCGAAAAAGAACTGCTCGCGGGCGTTTCAGAATTTATTCAGTACACCGCACACGCGCAAGGCGCTGGTGGCGACAAGACCTTCTATGAAGGGGTTATGGAATTTAAAACCACTGACGGCGATCATATCAAACAAGAGCAAGCCGTCGTAACGACCTGGAAAGACGGCAAAATTGTTGGTGAGCGATACTATCACAAAAACGTCTAAGTAAATGCGGATGGATCGGGCCAAGCTCAAGGATAACTGTGTTACAGAAAAATGTAACGCATTATCCAAAAACGCAATCGATCCATCCGTATGCCTATTTCTCTGCCCCTGCCATCTCTCCAAGCTCGGCGTCAAACTTTTCCGCGGCCATCACCACCGTCGCAATCGAGCGAGCAAAAAAATCCTGCGGCACGCGGTCAAACGTGTCGCTTGGTTGGTGATAATCGACATGGTCTTCAACCCCGAAATAAACAAACGGAATTCCGGCCTGATGAAAAGGTCCGTGGTCTGATTGTAGCGTCCAGTCATCTTGGCCAAGCGCGGGATCATCATGGCCAAGTTTCAGACCAACAGGCGCATCAGCTGCTACTGCTTCCAAGATCGGCTCCAGAACCGGGCGATGCCATGCGCCTGCTGCATAGAGCTCGTTCTTGTCATTCTTCGAGAGCATATCAAAATTCATATTCAGGCCGATCAAAC
>CAZGVP010000601.1:0-1752 GCA_964529135.1 uncultured Caulobacterales bacterium
CAAGGTCGGTATTCGCCTTCGCTAGAAGTCGCGTTTCAGATAGCCGAAGTGTTTGATGTGCCTTTGGAAAAAGCCTTTCAATATCCAAAAGAGAATGAACAAGAATAATAAGCCCGAGTGACGATAGCGAGGAATGGGCAGGGCCAGATATTTCGGTATCTGGCCTTTATTCTTGACCTCAATCATGGGGTGGCGTAGGCGACAGGCTATGGAAACGCCCGAAATAAATACAGATAAAGATATTGTCGTTACTGCCGATGCGGTTCAAGGCAGCTGGGTATATCGGAATGCACCAAAGGCGTGGCGGCCATATCTTAAACTCGCGCGGATGGACCGGCCCGTGGGCACATGGCTCTTACTTTGGCCCTGTTGGTGGTCAATTTTGCTCGCTGGTGAGAGCGACCCTTGGCGTTTGGCATTATTATTCGCATTATTTGCGATTGGGGCACTGGCGATGCGGGGTGCCGGGTGTACATATAATGATATTGTTGACCGCGATTTTGATGGGAAGGTTGCCAGAACCGCTTCGCGACCAATACCGGCGGGCGAAGTCAGCCTAAAACAGGCTTGGGCCTTCTTAGTCTTTCAATGTTTGATTGGGTTAGCGGTCCTCCTCCAATTTGGCGCCTTTGCGATTGGCGTTGGCATGGCGTCCCTCATATTGGTGGCCGTATACCCCTTTATGAAGCGCGTTACCTATTGGCCGCAAGCTTGGCTTGGCATGACTTTTAACTGGGGTGCTTTGATGGGCTGGGCTGCGGTAGAGGGCTCATTGTCGCTTGCGCCCATTATACTCTATGTTGGCGCGATATTCTGGACCCTTGGTTATGACACGATATACGCCCATCAGGATAAGGATGATGATGCGCTGATTGGGGTGAAGTCGTCCGCTTTGGCGCTTGGTGAAAAAACTAAGCCGGCGATCGTTGTTTTTTACAGTCTTTTTATAATTTCGCTGATAGGGTCCGGATGGGTTGCAAATGTTGGCTTGATCTATTACATCAGCGCCCTGATTGCAGGGTTGCAGCTATGTTGGCAGATCGTTCGGACTGACATCAACAATCCTGATGTATGTTTGAATATATTCCGTTCCAATATCGGGTTTGGCTGGATCATCTTTTTCGGGTTGATCGCAGATCTATATATTGCCTGGTCAGTGACTTAACTGAAATTTGGCGCGGTTCATCTTTGAGGAAATATTGTGGATATCAGTAAAATCCCCGTTGGCGAGAATGTACCCTGGGACGTGAATGTGATTGTCGAAGTGCCTGTTGGCACTGAGCCGGTCAAGTATGAGTTAGACAAAGAATCGGGCGCTCTTTATGTCGACCGCATTATGCACACGTCCATGCGGTATCCATGTAACTATGGCTTTATCCCGCACACGCTTGCTGATGACGGTGACCCGGTTGATGTTTTGATTGCTAACAATACCCCCATTATGCCGGGTGCTGTGGTACGCTGCCGCCCGATCGGCGTTCTCGTGATGGAAGATGAAGCCGGTATGGATGAAAAGCTTCTGATGGTGCCTGTTGATCAACTTAATCCTTTATCACTTTTCTTACCTCAATTTCTCCACTATTATTATTAAATGACATTTGTTGGACTGTAATTTCCATTTTTATATCCTGATCATTTAAAATCAATAAACAATCCTCATTTGTTTTTAGCGATTTCAAATTTAATCGTTCGAGAATCCGATCATATCGTCTACAAGAATCACGTTGCGTCCTTCAACATTTCCAATCAACT
>CAZGVP010000602.1:0-1733 GCA_964529135.1 uncultured Caulobacterales bacterium
AGCCTTGGTTTGATGTTACTTCTGTTCGCATTCGCGGCTATTTCAAATGGTTCTTATTCGATCAGCTTCGGAGCGACGCTCGCGATACTTTTCGATACTCTTATCCCGTTTGATTTGATGGAAGGCAGTTACGCATCTCATGAAGCCAATATCTTGCGCTCCATTCGTTTGCCGCGCGTTTTGGCTGCAATCCTTGTTGGCGGCGCGCTTGGATTAAGCGGCGCGGTTCTGCAATCCATTTTCCGGAATCCGCTCGCGGAGCCAGGATTGATCGGCGTGTCATCAGGTTCTGCGCTTGCTGCTGTTGCCGTTATTATCCTTTTTGGCGGCGAACTAATACTGATGGGCGCGAACATTGCACCTTACATCTTGCCGGTTGCCGCTTTCGCGGGCGGTGTTACTGCAACGGCTATCGTCTATTCAGTGGGCAGAAAGGCAAAGGGGGAAGTGGCAACGACGATGCTGTTGATTGGTATCGCTGTCAACGCAATCGCGATGGCCGGGATTGGTATTTTCCAGTTTTTAAGTGACGACACACAGCTTCGCTTACTGACCTTTTGGATGCTCGGCGGGCTGGGCAGCGTGACATGGCAGACATTTCCTCCAGTCGCCTTTGTGGTGATTTTTGGTTCATTTTTCTTGATGCGATTGGCAGTTCCTCTGAACGCTTACTTGATGGGAAGTCGTGAAGCCATGCATTTAGGTGTGAATGTTGCCCTGATGACAAAGATAGCAGTACTACTATCGGCCTTAGTTGTTGGCGCGTCCGTTTCTATTTCAGGCATTATCAGTTTTGTCGGGTTAATTGTGCCTCACCTTGTGCGCCAAATCACCGGCGCAGATAATCGCAAAGTCATTCCCGCCTCCATGATTATGGGTGCGTCCCTCCTTTTGATCGCCGATCTGATCTCACGACTGTTGATCGCACCAGCGGAACTTCCCATTGGATTAGTCACAAGCGCCATAGGCGGCCCTTTCTTTCTCTGGCTTCTCCTCAATCGCGGGGGACTACGCTCATGACCATGCGACTTGAGAATGTAAGTTACAGGGTAAGGCAGAAACAGTTGGTAAGAGACGTCAACCTATCGGTTAATCCAGGTGAGTTATCCATCATTATTGGCCCCAATGGTGCCGGCAAATCTACGGCTTTATCGCTATTGTCTGGGGATATGCAACCTAGTTCTGGGCGTATTTTTATCGGTGATATACCTTTGAACGGTCTTAGCTACGGTGAGCAGGCCATTATGCGTAGCGTACTCCCTCAGTTAGGAACCGTTGGTTTTGAGTTTTCAGCGCTGGATATTGTGCTAATGGGCCGCATTCCTCATCGCCAATCTCCTGAAAATGAGCGCGCACAAAATATTGCTCTTGCGGCAATGGAGCAAACCAAAACAATTGGCTTCAAAGATCAATCTATCACGACACTTTCCGGTGGTGAACGCCAGCGTGTAAATCTTGCACGTGTGTTGGCACAGGTTTGGAGCGATAAAGAGATTATAGATGAACCACGATTTCTTCTCTTGGATGAACCAATCAGCGCACTAGATCCACGACATGAAGTCAATATTCTCGCATTACTCAAGGACTACTGCAAACGCGGATATGGCATCCTCGCCGTTCTCCACGATATGACGATGGCGGCGATGTTTGCAGATAAAATCTATATAATGAATAACGGAAAGGTCGCGCACTCGGGCACAATTGAACAGGTCATCACGTCCGATATTTTGAGC
>CAZGVP010000603.1:0-1724 GCA_964529135.1 uncultured Caulobacterales bacterium
CAATTGAACCAATGGGTTAAACAATATTTATCGTAGTTATCTGGGACAGCCCCAAGAATAATTATGCTAATTAAATTTTAGCCAGCATCATAAGAAAAAATAGAACCGCTGGTATCGTTCATTGATAACGAATGCCGTTAAACTGGTGATAAAAATAAAATCCATATTTCGCTACGCGAATTATGTAAAATGGCGCACCCAGAAAGAGAAAGTTTAAACACTCTCGCGGATGATTTATTTGAGACTTTAGAAGACTGGAACACCTATCTAAAACTTGAAAACATTGATCTCTCTGACCTTCCCGAACCACTCCTTGAAGCTGAAAAAGAGCCTTCAAAAGCTCCAAATCAAAAACGTAAACAGGTTCGGAGGCCGCAGCCATGAGCACGAGCACATCAATCAAAGCTGATTTTCGTAATTCTTCAAAACCAATAGGTAGACAGCCAAAACGTGGTCGCAAATCGACACCACGAATTACGCTTCGTCTGACCGATGACGAGGATAGCGATCTGCGCGAACGTGCTGGTGATTTGTCTGTCAGTAGCTATGTCCGAGAATGCTTGTTTGAAAAGAATACCGAACGCCGCAAACGTAGATCATACCGCCCTGTTGCTGATCAACGAGCATTGGCGCAAGTCCTATCCAAGTTAGGCCAATCAAGAATGGCAAGCAACCTAAACCAGATTGCGTATCATGCGAATGCGGGTTCACTTGTTGTAGATGAAGTAACACGCGATGAGATCAATGAAGCAGCCGCCACAATTGCATGGATCAGAGTTACATTGATCGAGGCACTTGGCCTGAAAGATCAAAAGCGCCTATGATCTTGAAAGGCTCAGAACGTGGCGGCCCAAACCAACTCGCTGCTCATCTGTTGAACACGCAAGACAACGATCATGTTGAATTGCATGATCTGCGTGGATTTTTGGCAAATGATCTGTTTGGCGCATTTCAGGAAATCCAAGCTATTTCACTTGGAACCAAATGCCGAAAATTCATGTTTTCCCTAAGCCTGAATCCACCAGGCGATGAAGATGTCCCTGTTGAAATATTCGAGCAGGCAATTGAAGAGATAGAAAGCAAGCTTGGCTTAACAGGCTTTCCCCGAGCTCTTGTCTTTCACGAAAAACAAGGTCCTCAAGGATATAGGAGACATGCCCATTGTGTATGGTCGCGTATTGATGGGCATCGAATGCGTGCAGTCAATATATCCCATTACAAACGAAAGCTGACTGAGATTTCACGCTCCCTTTATCTGCAGCATGGCTGGCAAATGCCACCAGGATTGGAGCGCAAAGAAGATACTAGCCCGCTCAACTATGCTCACAGTGAATATCAGCAGGCTAAACGTGCCAAACATGATCCCAAAGAACTGAAACGGATATTCTTCGAATGCTGGCAACGCTCCGATTCAACGGCTGCTTTTGCATCTGCGTTGAAAGAGCATTGCTTGATACTCGCCAAAGGTGCCAGGCGCAGTCATGTAGCTGTCGATGCGCAAGGCGAAGTTTATGCGATCTCACGTTGGGTAGGCATAAAAGCCAAAGAAGTACGCGCAATACTGGGAGCACCCAATGATTTGCCCAACGTCGAAGAAGCTCAAATTCAACTAATGATTGATGAAATGATTTGAATTTGACCAAAATTACCCTGACTATCGGTATTTTCATACCATGCTATCGTATTGTCAAAAAATGCCGCAGAAACAACATCTAAGTCGCCAT
>CAZGVP010000604.1:0-1717 GCA_964529135.1 uncultured Caulobacterales bacterium
CTCGTGGCAATGTGACGGTATAGGCGATTGTCCCGATGCGGAGGATGAAGCCGGAGCTTGCGTGACTTTAGGCTGGGATACGCCCTCAGATTGGGAAATAATTGTTGGTTTAGAAATCTTCCTTGAAGATTGGCGGTCTGCTCTAGCCTCCCAAATTACATTGCTTACACCGGTTAAAACATACCACCCAAAAAATGCAGTATACGCAACAATCATTATGAATAGGGGCGTCAACATTTCAGGAACAATTTTAGGGCCTCCAGCGGTTAAAATACTCGCCGGCTGGTGCAAGCTGCTCCACCATTCTACCGAGAATTTAATGATCGGAATATTGATAAAACCAACCAGTGCAACAATACGCGCAAACTTGGCTGCGCGTGCCTTATCATCCATTGCATCCCACACAGCAATATAACCAAGATAAATAAACATTAATACAAGAACCGATGTCAGTCGTGCATCCCACACCCACCAAGCGCCCCAAGTTGGTTTACCCCACACAGCTCCCGTAACGAGTGCCAGAACCGTCATGGCAAGACCAAAAGGAGCTGCAGCACGGGCAGCCCAATCGGCAATATTGTGGCGCCATATAAATGCTACACCGCTACACACAGCTATAAACGTATACGCTATGGTTGCCATCCATGCCGCAGGTACATGGACATACATGATCCGAACTGATTGGCCCTGCTGATAATCTTCTGGTGAAAACACAAGAGCCAGCGGTAAGCCAATCAAGGTAAGCACACAAGCAAATCCCAGCAACCATGGTGACAAGCGCGAGGCAAGACCTTCAAAGCGAGCTGGGTTGGCAAAATAACTAAACATAAACCTACCCTACTCCAACCCTAAACGGATCGACAAGATGGCAAAGGGTGGCAAGATCACCGCATAAAACAGGCTGATAGCGAGCAAAAAAAGTATCTCTGCTGATAATAACCCGCCGCCTTCAAGCAAGCGTTGCGTTGCGCCAATACCAAAGATCAAAATCGGGATCGCCAAAGGGGCTGAAAGCGATGCACCTAATAAACCGCCCGTGCGCATACCGGCGGACAACGCTGCTGATACCACACAAGACAATAACAATGCCGGTCCAGCCAGCAAGAGGAACGTGGCAGCTTTTACACTCTCAGCAGGATTGAGTCCAAAAAATAAATAGAACAACGGAGCCATCAAAATCATTGGTAATAAAATTGTTGCACCAACTGCCACTAGCCGCGCAATCACATATGGGGCCAAGCTATTTCGTTCTGCTGCGATCACTGCAATAGAACCATCTTCCATATCTGGACGAAACAAATCCGTTGCAGACACTAGCAGCGAGATTAACACCCCGAGCCAAACTAATGCCGGTGCCGCAGCAACCAAGTCATTTCGTTCAGGTCCGATGGCGAACCCGCCAAAACTCGCAAATACAATAAAAAAGAATAACGCATGAAACCACCCGCCGCCACCTCTAAAGGCAAGGCGCAAATCTCGAACAATCTGTGCAGATATTAATTGTATCGTACCCGTCATTAAACTGCCCCCCCATCAACAGGTAAAATTGGAGCAACCTCAGCAGGCGAAATATGAATATCGATGGACGCAATATCAAGCCGTTTATGGGTAGCAACGATTGCCATACCCCCCGCCTGAAGATGTTCATCCAAAAGGGTTGAGACGAGGTAATGGCCTTGTTGATCGAGAGCCGTGGTTGGCTCGTCCAGCAACCACA
>CAZGVP010000605.1:0-1709 GCA_964529135.1 uncultured Caulobacterales bacterium
GAGCCCAAATCTAGCGAGATCAACTGCTGAGGCCAGAAACCCACCTCCAGCCCATTTGTTGCTGCTATTGATTTCGTCCCCAATGATGAGTTCCTCATTTTCATCTAGATAATAGAACTGAGTTCGATCAGGCGGAGCTATTGCGGTTCGGTCTGGAACCGTATTGGCCATACCAAGTGGGTCAAACACAATTTCAGACATAAACTCCAAAAAGTGTTTTTGATAACGCGCTTCTAGCGCCGCACTGATAACCGTAAAACCATAGGTCGAATATGTGAAGGTGGTTCCCGGCGAGGCAACCAAAGGATCATTCACAAAGATATCAAGAGCACTATTACTTGAAGGGTATTCGGTCGTGTTTCCCAACTCGGAGAAGTCATTGTAATGGCGCACACCACCTAAATGTCCAGAAAGTTGTCGTATTGTGACCCCATCATAGGAAACTGGCAAATCAGTTAGAATCGTATTGACAGGTTGATCGAGAAAAAACGGTTCTTGCTGTTCGATTATGGCTAGCGCAAGCCCAGTAAGCGCTTTGGATGTACTACCTATTCGGAATTTTGTTACCTCGGGGTCTATTGGTGCTGCCGTGGCAATATCCGCATATCCATAACCGTATGTCCATTCAATATTGTCACTTACTCCTACCGCTATCGCGATACCCGGGAAGCTCTTTTCTTCAGCTAATCTTTCAACCAAATGGGATGGATCGAGGTTGCGGTCATTACAAGTTCCTACGTCCTGAGATATTTCATTGGTACAAGCCACAAGAACGCAGCTCACGCAAAGCATAGCGATCGGTTTCATCATGCGCTTTCGCTTTCAAGGTTTTCTATTACCTGCATTTTAAACAAACAGGAGTAACATTTAAACTACGTATAGCGCCACACTGAACGTATTTCGTTTTTTTAACAAGCGTCTTAAAATCGCCCCAAGTGAGACACTGAAGGTGACGGCAGGAAAAAGCCGTAAACCGGTCGTTCGCCAAATTGGGTGCTATGGCAAAGATTGGCGAAAACCTGCCGCTCGATCAGATAGTTATCCTAGCCCGCATTAGAAGATTTCACAGCACTACGCCCGCCCCACTCCATTCCAGAAAATAGCCCTCTAAAACAATTTAATCTGCTTACCGCGTTTCTTTGGGGTCTTGTATTCTTCCGGCAGGGTGCAGATGCGATTCATGTGGGTGGTTGAGCCATCGGCATATTTCCAGACCAGCTGCTCGCCGTCACGGTAACGGCGCACCACCACAGGCCCCCAACCAAGCACCCTAAATTCGAGCTTTCCGTCATGCCAAACAGCACTAGCCGACGTGCGCGGACAGTATTCCTTATTGCCGATCAAGAAGAGGATTGAGCCTTCGGTGTCATTTGACGTAACGCCGCCCGTCGCGTTCGATCCAAGGTCGTGGATAATCCCAGAGGTAGTAATGACTGTGCGGTTACCGCATTGCTCAACCCTTTCCACATGCCCAACCTTACCCTCAACGGCCTGCCATAGCCCACGTATATCCTGGGCGCCGTCCACAAGGGGTTCTGTGCATTCGGCGAGAATGGGCATCGGAAAAGTCTCATAACCGCATCCCGGTGTGTTGCCTTTGGCAATGTCGGCGGCTTTCTTGCCGCTGCCGTCGAGCGCGTGCAGCGCGCAATAATTAAGCGCTGCCCCATCGCCTGCCAGCACGGCCTTGTCCATTGTCAAAGGCGGGC
>CAZGVP010000606.1:0-1705 GCA_964529135.1 uncultured Caulobacterales bacterium
CACAAGTCCTGCATTAGACCAGCCCCACCCTCCGTCAGGTTGCAGATAGGCGTAGATGCTATTACCTGTTTCATGGAGGCCGTGCTTGAAAGTCCAATTTGAACTCATTGCATTTTCCTTCTGATTGTGTTTCTCAAAACACCAATGCCTTCGATCTCGAGCTCGATAACATCGTCACATTCAAGAAATTTCATCAACTCAAGCCCGCATCCGCCTCCAACTGTGCCAGACCCCAAAATCTCGCCTGCGTGCATTGTTTCATCTTGGCTAACATGAGCAATTAAATCAGCAAAAGTCCAGTGCATCTGGTTGGTGGAACCTCTGGAGCGCTCTTCCCCATTAACTCGAACGATCATGGCATGATCGTCTGCAGGATTAAATTCATCAGCCGTTACAACGTACGGCCCCATCGCATTAGCCCTGTCAAAATCCTTGCCTTTTGCAGGCCCTAAAAAGCCTTGTAATTCAGCACTTTGTGCATCTCGCGCCGAAAAATCGTTGAACACGGTATACCCAAAAATATGTTGTCCTGCTTTATCTTTGCTAATGTTGACACCACCAGTTCCAAGGATGCATGCAATTTCACATTCATAGTCTATTAATGATGAATAGGTTGGCCAGAAAACTTCATCTTCAGTACCGCTAACGGCAAAACGATTGGCTTTGTAATAAAGTGGCTGCCGGTACCATATGTCTGGTATTTTAAGAGCGCCAGCACTTCCAGCTTTTTGAACTGCAACGCTAGGATCTACTCCTGCTGCTACGGCTCTGATTTTGGCAATACTAACCAGCGATTGCTCTACGTGTTTTTCAAAACACATAAAGTCGCGTATCTGCGGTGGTAGTGGCAACGGCGCAAGCAATTTACAGGCATGAACTGGAATGGTTTCAACAACGCTTTCCATGAGCCATTTGGCTTTTTCCATACCTTGTGCACCAGCATTAATCAAACTCAGCATATCCGTAAAACAACCACTATGTTGCCCAGCTATGCGCAATTCAGCATCAGCAAGGTCAACTATATTGCCATCATGATACAAAGCGCCTAACCGAGCACACCCAGCATGGGAAAAATAAGCCAACTTCATTATGATGGCCTTGAGCTAAGGAGAGTGTCGTCACTAGATACAGCCTTCAATCTGCCTGCCCTGCCCCAACGACAGTAAACAATGAAGGAAAAGACAGTGACATACATAGTGAACAGGTAAGTAATAGATACGATTACAAAATCAGGACGCTCAAGAATTGAAACAGCTATTACAACAGATAATACATAGTTTTGGACACCGGTTTCTATGGCAATAGATCGACTGCTTGCCTCACCAAGCTTCAATACTTTGGCAAGAACAAAACCAATGCTCATCATCGTCACATTCAGAATTACTGTAACTTGCCATGTCGCCTCAATAATCTCGCCGAGAGACGGCCAGACATATGCAAGCAAAACAACCATCGTAAATAAAATAACCACCATAGAAACTTTTGTCGCATAAGGTTCAACAGCAATTGCACCTCGCGGCCAATGATGTCGAATAAACATTCCGACACCCACGGGGACAAGAATTAAGACCAAAATCCGCAGCATGGATGGAATAACAGGCAAAAAGATTTCTTTTCCACCCTCCGCGAAAAAATCCAAGCCAAAATTTACAAAAAACGGCAGCGTAAATATGACAATGAGCGCACTAAGAGTGGTCAAACTAAC
>CAZGVP010000607.1:0-1704 GCA_964529135.1 uncultured Caulobacterales bacterium
CGAGCTTAGTATTGCCAATATAGACATTCAGTGCCTTCAAAAAGCGACGGCGGTTTATGCCATAACCTTCGACGGTGATTTCCCCGCCTTTGCTGAGATCAATGTCAACGAGAACGGTCGCCATTCGCGGCATCCAGCGATAATATGTACCTGATTTGCTTTCTGCAAGATTACTCCAGCCTGTTCCTGCGAAATCAGGGTTCTCAGGATAGACATTTGTTTCCTTGTTTTTACTTTTCTGCGGTGCGGCCGCGGGGGCTTGCTCATCCGCTATCAGCCTAAGATAAGCCTGAGACTGTTTGCGCTGTGTTTCCAACAAGATGTCAGCGTACCTAACAGCGTCATTGGTGAGGCGTTTATCTGGAACCGGCAGCGGCGGTAGGTCGCTGTTTTCACTATCAGTCAAGGTTGCGTTTAGAGAAGTCATGATCGTCTCCTTAAAGGTTTGATCATTTGGGTTACTATTGTCCGTGCCGCCTGTCTCAGATTCCATGAATCGAATTGTAAAAGGCAGGCTTTGCAGAAGTTTTAAAGTCTCATCAGCGTCTAACTGGGTCGTTTCGCCCTGTACGTGGGCGGCGATACGGCCTTTATAAATACCAGCAGAATTGGGTGTCAGGGTGATTGGCTTGTCTATGAGTGTTTGAGTATCCTCAAGCCCCGCGAAAACAAAATTGATGGCCCCGCGTCCGTTCGGCCTTATTGCATAGACCATCTCATGGTCGCTCAGTGATAATTGGGCTTTGAAGCCGCCTAGCAATAGCACGAAATGAACAACCCGCCGGTGCGGGTCGATTCGCCAGGCAAGGCCCATGGAAGAGGAATAAGACCAAGTGTCATATTCATGTGTTGGTTTTCCCTGTGGGAAGGAAAAACCAAACTGCACCCCTTGCATCGGCAGCATTGGTATCGCCTCTGTACCCGCTAAATCGATTGATGCTGCACATGCATGGTCAACAGGGCGAAGCATAGACTTTATTGACGATAGGGTGTGATTTGCGCCGGAAGTTGGATTGGATATTGTACCAATCACCAACCCCTCAAACCCCATGCGATCTAAGGCGGTTTTGGCAGGAATACCCAAAGCATTTCCAAGTGCTCCGGCGAATGCTTGGGTCGCGATTCGGGGTGCACTATCTGTATCAAGTGACGGCACCGCCGCAGCCAAAATAGCTGGTCCAGGAGCAGGTCCAGCAATCAAGACAGTCCCTTGTGCATCTTTAGGTAAGTCGGCGCTCATCGTTATAGGTGCCGTTGTGGTCTTGGGCCTGTGTTTGACGGCTTGCGTATCAACGACCGGAATGGGCAGGCTGTTTATCGTTTCAGAGAGCTTTGTACCCGGCTTGTTGTCATCTTGGGTTGCATAAGAAACTTCCTGGCCAGTGCATTTAAGCGATATCAGGCTCGCTAACTCAGCGTGGGCGCCAGGCTGGTCGAAATCGATATAATGCTTTTCATTCGACCTTGAAAAGTCACGCAAGATTGACGCTATGGGCCGCGTTACAAGATTGGAAGCTGCAACGATATCGCTTGCCAGCAACGCAGCACAAGGCTCGTGAGCTTCGCTTAAGTTGATGGCCGCTATTTTTCTGTTGTGGGTTACTGCGTTAGCGAGCGCGCGCTTTGTTGCACCCAGTTCGTCTTGGTTGGTCACAGATATTACGAGATCGGGCGTTCGGTCGCCGAAAAGGCCTTTTTTCGCTG
>CAZGVP010000608.1:0-1702 GCA_964529135.1 uncultured Caulobacterales bacterium
TTTATTGCAAGTTATAAAGATCCTAGAGCAACAGTGCACTCTGATTTTAAACGAGCAGACACTGATGATTTTACCAGTTGGTATAAAGACTATATGCCCAGAAAACGTCATTATCTTCGCACATGCTATCGTGAATATACAAAAACAATTAAAAATACAGACCGTGTAGCTTTTGTTGCCTTGGAAGAACTGGCAATGAATGCGCGTGAGTCAATGGAGCGCATCTTCAATCATGTAAATATTCCATTTTCGATGGACTACATGCTTCTAAATGGGCTTCGCTATAAGAATACGCGAAGTAACTCCGTTTCCATCCCAATTGCATTTTCATATATTGCGGATTTCGATGAAAGCCATACATCCCGAATTGAAAAAGATTTTGAGGAATTTTCGGACTGGTTTTATCGTTAACATCATGAGATCGCGTTGTGAGAACATCTTCACTTAATCATTCTCAATTATTTTTTGCCCGCTGACGACAACTGCGCGATAAAGATTCCCACCCGGCCGCATCCAGATCTTCTTGCTCATCAATATCACGCAACACCTCAAGTTTTGCCACACTATAATTACGAGGTAAGCTTTTGAGTGTATCTTGAAGGGTTGTATCACTTGACCATCGCACATCACTAAACAAGTTGGGAGCATCACGTCTTTGTGCAAAACCAGCGAGCCAGTAACCACCATCCATAGCCGGGCCAAATACTGCATCATTAGCCTTAAGTGCCTTGATAGCCGCTAAAAGATGTTGACTCTCCATTTGAGGGGAATCCATTCCAATAATCAGTACAGGTCCTGGTGGAATATTACGCATTGCGTTTTTCATTCGCTCCCCCAAATCTCCGCGCGACTGGGCAATCCGCTCTATACCTGGTCTCCAACAAGGACAGGTGGCAGAAAGCCCTTGCGGGGGATCTACAGCCAGAACAATGCGTAATCCTGGTACTCTATTTCGAGCTTCAATGGCAGTGCTGATAGTCTTTTCAGTCATCAAGCGGAACAAGCTGGTTGCGCGCACCATGCCAATAGAACGCCCTAGCCGCGTCTTCGTACGTCCGACTTGAGGCATTTTTGCAAAAATGAGGAGAGTTGCTTTTGTCATCAAAAAAAGGAGGAACCTGAAATACTGACTACAACTATAAAATTAGTGCTCATTTATTTCGAGCTTCCGGAATAAAATAACCGGATTTTGCGAATGGGCACACCAAACTGATACATAATTATACAAACAAAATTTCTGATCACCCGTTTGAAATATCCTTCTTGCCGATAGCGTTTTGCTGACGTCACGGCAGCGGTGTTAAAAACATGCAAAGGCTTTTCTGCTTTATATTTTGGCAGGCGTTTTATTCTTTGAATGATATCAACATCCTCAAACAAAACCATATCACCAAATCCACCGATCTCATCATAAAGCTGACGTGAAATCAGCAACCCTTGATCTCCATACGGCATTCCAAGCAATTGCGTACGTATCATTGCCCCCGCCGCCACCAACATTGGCGCAAACCCTTTTTCATCGAACTTTAGCCGGAACACACCAGCACGCATCGGGTTATCATGAATAAATCGGCGAACCTCATCTATCCAGCCACCCGCGAGTAATGTGTCTGCATGAAGAAATAACAACCATTCGCTGCGCGCTGACGAAGCCCCTGCCCGCATCTGGCAGCCCCTACCTTCGTCACTCAGACACATCCCG
>CAZGVP010000609.1:0-1693 GCA_964529135.1 uncultured Caulobacterales bacterium
AGATATTGAAAAATATATATTTATTTTTAATTGTTGACGCATCTCGGCCGCACCATTGCTGATCAAAACTGAGTACTTTTTCATTATTGCCGGTGAAGGCGATGGCCTGGCCCGCTAAGGTACTGTTTTTACCTGTAATTGTGATCTTTTCATTGGATGCGTCGATGCGCTCGATCAGGGTTGCGAGATAGGCCTTAGCGAATTTGCGGTCTTTTTTGTCTTGCAGCTTTTCCTTTGCGGCATCCGCAAAGCGGTTGATTTGTGTTGGTGAAAGCGGGCGTAATGTTGTCATGCGCTGATTTTCCAGGGTAACCGTCTGGCGGACCAGCGTTTCACGGGTCTGTTGCAGGGTTTTGATATGGCCGTTCAGGGATGGGTCCTCATTGAGATCACCACTTGTAATGAGATCGTAAAGTTTACTCAGCTTTTTATCGATGGCACGTTTCTCGACTTTCAAGGCCTTTATTCTTTGCGCAATATCTGTTCGTTTGGATGAAGCACGCTTCAACAAGATTGGTATCATCTTATTTAAACGTTCCTGGTTGAGGGCTTTTTCCATAACCGCCTCCATGACCATTTCATCAAGCTTATGATCGGCGACCGAATATCCCTCACAGGTGCTTGCCCCATGATCTGCTTTTCGGGAACACTTATAATAACGATACTGATTGTTTTTACCGGTCAGGATGCGCAATGGCGAACCGCAGCTGGCGCAATAGGACATGCCGGTCAGTAAGACATTAGAGTTCACCAACCTTGGTGGTGTTTTTAAGGGGTTGTGTTTATCGAGTTGGTCTTGCGCTGCCTGAAAGGTGAAATCATCAATGATGCGCGGTGTAGTATAATTAATCCATTCGTGTTCAGGGCGTAGTTTCTTTGTTTTACTGTCAGTACGGTTAAACCAGTGACGTGTGATATAAGCTGTATTGCGCAGGATAGTTTGCAAAAACTGTATACGGAAGGGCCTGCCATCTCGGTTAGTGTAATTTCTCTTGTTCAAATAGCTTGCAAGAGTTCGCAATCCCATGGGGCCAGACTGGCCATTACCATTGGCGTAAAGCCTGAAGATCAGTTTTACGGTTTCAGCTTCAAGATCATTGATGCGCAGTTTCTTCTTTGACTTGGGGCCCCGGCGTTCAGCTTCATACGTCTCATAGCCAAAAGGAGGCCTTGAACCATTCCAAAAGCCCTGGCGAGCATTCTCAACCATAGATCGTTTGACGTGTTTGGAGGTTTCCTTGCTCTGATATTCATCCATGGCACCGACAATTGTGCGCACGATACTTGCCTGATCTCCTGTGCCCATATCCTGCGTTATTGAGACGAACTGGACCCCGGCTTTTTCCAGCTTCTTGGTATAATGCAAAAGGTCTAGCGTATTCCTGGCAAAGCGTGATTGTGAATGCACCAGCATCACATCAAACGGGTTTTCCCGCGAGCATGCCTCAACAATCATCGCCTGGAACTCAGGCCGGTTATCCGTGGTGGCACTGGCACCGGCATCGACAAAAGATGTCACCACTTGCCATCCACGACCTTCACAGTAGCGCTCACACTGGGCGATCTGATCTGGAATGGACAAATCACTGGCAGCTTGTTTGCCAGTAGACACTCTTGCGTAAATGACAGCCCTCATGGGATTGTCTAGCCCCCACGTTATGTACCAATTTCTAATAGAGTTTCTGGCACAGGT
>CAZGVP010000610.1:0-1687 GCA_964529135.1 uncultured Caulobacterales bacterium
CTGGTTCTATCACGCTTGATCTTACTGCCATCGATAATGCCAATATCACAGATATCGAGCGTATTGATATTACCGGTGATAGCGACAACACATTGGTTATTACAGCTGCTGACGTGCTTGATTTATCAAGCACATCAGATGAAGTGATTGTTTTAGGTGATGCTGGTGATACGGTAACTGCAACTGGTTTTGCTGATAGCGGTACGGATCAGACCATTGATGGGAAAATCTATGACGTTTATGAAAGTGGCGGTGCCACTTTGATCGTCGATCAGGATGTAACTGTAAACGTTTAAAGTTCATAATAAAACTGCAAAAAATCTCAAGAGCCCGCCCAAGAAATTAGGCGGGCTTTTTTGTTGTGCCGTAAGGTGACCTTATCTATCGAAAATGCTAATTATTCAAAGATGGGTGATTCGAAAAATAATCAAAAAATTGCGTCCGAGAAAACGATGAATGCAGGGCATTCATCTACTCCGCTAACTGATGCACTTTTGACTTATTTACGGCTGTTTGGGAAAAAGCCATCCAGACAAGAGTTTTTATCTGGTCTTCCGCTTTCAGACGGGGATCTTGATGTTGATATGGCCAAACGGGCCTTGAAGCGTTACGGCTGTACGTCGGTAGAACAAAAAACCAGAAACCTACAAGAAGCGCATTTTCCTTTGTGTACCATGATGCAGAATGGTGCCTGGCGCATTGTTATTAGCAGAAATGCAAAATTTTATCATGTGATAGATAGTACTGTACCTGATGGTATTCGAAATGTGCCGGCAGAAAAATTTGAAGCAGAATATGCGGGCTTTGGCATTCAGGCTTTGCTGGATATCAAGGAAGTAGAGCGTCGTCATGTTGCAAACCCAACAAAAGGTCATTGGTTTTGGGGGCGTTTCAAGGGTCAATCGCGGTTAATCCGTGACGTGGTCTTAGGCAGTTTTGTAGCGAACCTGATTGCCGTTTCAGTATCACTTTTTGCCATGCAGGTTTATGATCGCGTCATTCCAAACCAATCCATCGAAACACTTTGGGTTATGGTTGCAGGTGCCATGATAGCAATTTTGATGGAAGGGATGATAAAAATTTCACGATCTCACTTGATGGATGTTTCAGGAAAATCGATTGAGCTGGATATCAGTAAGGAGCTTTTTCAAAAGCTTATGGGCATGAGGCTTTCTTCCAGGCCAACAACTCCTGGCTCACTCATCTATTCAGTGCGTGAATTTGGTTCTGTTCGTGAGTTTTTTACAGCTGCGTCTGTAGGTTCCATTGCTGACTTGCCATTTGTTTTTATCTTCTTAATTCTCGTCTATGCAATCGCAGGACCCGTCGTTTGGGTTATGCTTGCGGCAATTTTTTTGATTATTATGCCAAGTCTTTTGGCGCAAAAAACGATGTCGCGATATGCTGATGAAATGCAAGGTGGTTCAAGTGCTGCAAACAAATTGCTGATTGAGGCAGGCTATTCAGCAGACACTATTAAAGCAACACGTGCGGAAGGTTTCTTCCAGAAAAAATGGGAAGAAATTACAATTCTTAATGCAGAAAAAACTTCCCAGCAACGCTATCACTTTACTGTTTATATTTACATCAGCGAATGGTAGCCCTTCCAGTTTCTCCATTACCACTAATAACTTTTGGGGCTGTCCCAGATAACTCAAAAATGGGTTATCAATATGGGTATGAGAAG
>CAZGVP010000611.1:0-1687 GCA_964529135.1 uncultured Caulobacterales bacterium
GAGTAAGGTTGTTAAATTAAGAAATATAACATTAGGCAAGTTAAGCGATACGCAAGTTGAGGTACGAGAAGGCTTATCTCTTGGTGAGAAAATTGTTGTCAGAGGCCATGAGAAATTAACCGATGGCGATATTGTTAAAGTAGTAAATCGCGGTGAAGTAAAAACTGTTCCGGCCAAGAATGCTCTGAAAGGTGAGCCTGCTAAAAAATGAGTTTAGCAGCATCCGTCATAAACCGTTGGCAGCTTTCATTGGTATTATTTGCTTTGCTAGTTGCACTAGGTATGAACGCCTTTCTGTCTATATCCAGAGCGGTTGACCCCCATTTTCCTATTCCAGTCGTTTTTGTGATTGCAGTCCAACCAGGAGCTGATGCTGGGGATATGGAGGAAACAGTTGCCAAACCCATTGAAGATATTTTGCAAGGACTTGATGGTGTTAAGCAAGTGCAATCTACCAATCGTGACGGCAGTTCTACAATCAGTGCCGAATTTGATTGGAGCGGGGATGCAGATAAATATTTTAATGATGCGGTAAGAGAGGTCTCTGCCATTCGAGATCAATTGCCTGAAGCCATTGTCGAATTTAGGTTCCGACGCGTCCGCACCACAGAGGCGGCTATTATGCAATTAGCGCTGGTTAGCGAAACGGCTAGTTGGCGTAGGATGCAGAAATATAGCGATGATTTGTCAGATTTGCTGAATCGTAATTTGGGTGTACGCAATGTACGCACCACTGGCTTACCCCAAAATGAAATTAGCGTCACCGTGGATGCAGGTAAATTATCTGAATTACGGATTCCGATGACACAGATCGCTGATACCTTACGGCAAGGTGCGGCTGAAATTCCGGGCGGTTCTGTAGAGAGTGGCGGCAGAAGATTTAATATTGATGCTGGTGGTGCTTATGAGAATTTGGCACAGATAGAAGCATTACCAGTGCGCTCCGGAGATGGTGCTGTTTTGACGATTGACGATGTTGCTGATGTTGCTTGGTCCACAGAAGAGCGGCGCGTTGAAGTCGTGCATAATGATAAAAGAGCTGTCTTTATTACGCCGACTCAAAAGGATGGAATAGATGTCACCGAATTGCGCGACATTTTATTCGTACAACTAGAAGAATATCGAAAAACGCTGCCTGCGGATATGCAATTAGAGCTGCAATTTGATCAATCTAAAGATATTAAATTCAGGCTGAATGAGCTTGCTCGTGATTTTTCTATCGCGCTTTTTCTGGTCATTTTCACCTTATTACCTTTGGGCATAAGGGCATCAATGATTGTCATGATCTCGATACCATTGTCGCTCGCTTCTGGGCTGTTTGCTATATACACAATTGGTGAAAATCTTAATCAGCTCGTGGTTGCAGGTTTTATTCTATCGCTTGGTTTGTTGGTGGATGACTCCATTGTGGTAACCGAAAATATCTCGCGCCATCTCAGAATGGGGAAGCGTAGGGCGATTGCTGCTGTTGATGCTACCAAAGAAATCACGCCCGCAATTTTGGGTTCTACGGGTGTTTTGATTTTTGCCTTTTTCCCGTTATTATTTCTTCCTGAAGGGGCGGGTGCTTATACGAAAAGCTTTTTCTATTCGATCATCTTTACGGTGGTTGCATCGATGATAATATCGCTCACCATCATTCCATTTTTAGCCAGTAGAATGTTGAAACGTGATGAAGACCCAGAGG
>CAZGVP010000612.1:0-1674 GCA_964529135.1 uncultured Caulobacterales bacterium
CATCTTTTTTCGATGAGCAACCTTTTTTAGTCTTAATGGAAATTGAAGCAGAACGCATCATCGCCGAACATTCATATCGAGGTTCTACCACCATCTTACTTGCCGATATTTTACCCCCAACGACCTGCTTGAAACTCCTTTTCATTAGAGAAAGAGATGATCAAACTATCGATATAAGTAATGGTAAAATAGTTATCAAACCAGATGATCTTCTCATTTTTCTCGGTACACATGAGGAGCATCATCAATTGGCATCGAAACTGAAAACTATCGAAGACATAGGCATGCAAATCACTTGATCAAAACGCCACACCGAGCGCTAGACCAAATACCAGTGCATCTTCTGTCGAGGCGTCATAATGGATTTGTGGTGATAATGTGTAACCACCTTCAAATTCTATCTCATACAGCGCTCCAAATCGCGCGACGAAATTTGTTTCGTTTTCTAAACCCTCGTCAATAACTTCGATGCCTGGACCAATTTGCAAGGCCAAACCGCGCCAAAGATGAATGTCAGCAACTGCAAGTATTGTAGTTGAATCGATACCACCGAACGCCTGCTCGGCAACCACACCAAGACCTAACAGCTCGCTAACCCTGTATTCATAGTCAACGCCGAGCGTGTATGCTGTTTCATCGGATTCAAATATAGTCGTCCCACCAGTTAGCACCGACAGATGATGACGTTTACTCTCATCAAATTCCACCGCTATCTGAGCTGCCGTCACGGAAGTGAAACAACATATTGCAACTAATGCACCCAGTATTTTGGAAGCTGATGTCAAAGGTTTCATAATATTAACCTTCATATAATTTAAAACTTATGTAACGGTTCGACAAAAAGCAGGCCCATCAGCAACGCCGATAGAATCACCAAATGCCAATTTGGCCGCGCCTTCTAACTCTATGACCGCATTGGTTTTCACCTTGATAACAGGCATATCTCCCAGCCTGAAAGCTTCACCAGAGATTTCTACGGGTGTCGCTACATAGGGGATCAATGATTGACCGACGGGTTCTCCTTTTTCATCAACAAGCAGATAAGCAGCTTTATTACCTTCTGCATCAGTCACGAGAAGCATCGGCGGTAGACCGCCTGCCATGCAAAGTGCGGCACAAGCCCTGTGAACTTTGCCGGCGCCGGGTGTCATCACACCCAGCATGCATTTAGAGTCAACAATCTCGCCGCGCAGGGTCACTGACCGCGATGCTGTTTTGGGGAGAGATACCGGCTTCTCATCACCAACAACGGATACACTGTCCAAACTTTCAACCTCAAGCATCTGCCAGCGACCGCGTTCGATCATAAAACCATTAATCTCGACTTGCTTATTATCGTAATCTGCGAGCTCTTCTTGCATTGCCAGTTTGCCAAACCCGACAATCAGGATAGGATGATTGAGCTTGTCCTCTGTTATTATAGCGGGATATGGCAGCATCTTAACTGTGCCGGTGAGTTTGACTTCATTATCCAAAAGCCATTTGCCCATGCCCACGGAAGGAGCCTGTTCGGTGAAAAAATAGGTTGCGGCCATCGCTGCCAAAATCAAGAGTGGAGTGATTACACTAAAGAAAGTTCTTAACTGTTTTGGAAAATCAAGATAACCGACAAAGAATAGTTTCTTCATATCACTGTCCTTCGCCGATTTTAAAAATAGTTAACGGTCGTTCTGT
>CAZGVP010000613.1:0-1666 GCA_964529135.1 uncultured Caulobacterales bacterium
TAAATAACATAAATGTACATAAATTGTAATATTTATATTTAAAAACAGTATATTATATACGTTATCTCATTAAAGATATGAGATTTTAAGGTGGGTTTACCAGCTCGTTAAGTCAAGCTTTTGGGGGTAAGCTTATGGTAGGCCTCAATAAAAGAAGCCTGCCTACAAAGCTGTCATATATATAATGCATATCTACCATATAAGTGTTGGTAGTATGGTAACTCTTATGTCCTAAATTTGGACAGTATGTAAGGTGCGATACATTTATCATTCGTCATGGTCTCGGAATAGGTATTGGAGATGAATTTGGCTGCCGGCAAGGAAGATGATTTGACGCTTGAGCGTTCAACGGGATTATCTCCATCGGTTTCTGCGGAAAGCGATCCGAGCGCTAATGCTTTGCGGTTAACGGCTCCCGGGACATCACGACAAAGATTAATCCTAGTGACGCAAATGGGCCTATGGCTGTTGTTTGTGTTTCTTTTGGCGCGGCTTTTCTGGACGGTTTTTGCTCCATTGTCTGCGCCAGCGACGGCACCTGATATTCCGGCTGTGGCAATCAGTAATAATACTGCTGATGCGCTAAGGGTGTCGGGCGCGCGAAATCCTTTTGCTCTTGCCAATGTTGAATTCGTTGAGATTCAGGAGCCAGTTCCTGATGAAATTGCGGTGACGACTCTCGCCCTTACCCTTCATGGTGTTCGCATTGATGGTGAGCATGCAACAGCGATTATTGACGTTAATACTGGAAATAATAATCGTCGAGGACAGGGCGTTTTTGCAATTGGCGATGAGATTACTGATGGGGTCGAGCTTTTAGAGTTGCACCCTGGAGAGGCGATTATTTCGCGCGGAGGTGTGCGCGAAGCATTGTTGATTGATAGTGACGCAAGGCCATCATCTACGCAGCGTCCTCGCAATTCAAGTGTAAATAGAAACGCTGCCACTCAAGTGGAGGGCAGGGCGCGCAACAGGCGCAACGGGCGTGAAATTACACTCCAGAATATCATTCAAGTGCGTCGTCGCACCCAGCCCGATGGGCGGTTGGCGTTGTTTCTCTATCCAGGTAAAAATCGCGAAGCTTTTGCTGAGACGGGGCTAATTGCGCAAGATATGCTTCTTTCCGTAAACGGCACGCCCCCTCCGCAAGATATCCGCCAGCTTTATCAACTTATGGAAAAATTTACTGGTGCAGGTTCTGTATCGCTTGTGATTGAGCGTGGCGGGATACCCAAGACAATTACGGTCAACCTAGCTCAACCACGGCTTGACCTGCCAACCTTTGACGGCGATGGCGATGCAGACGATATTGAAATTGAAGACCTCGGCGATGAAGTCGAGTTGTAAAAAGGTAATACCATTCCGATGCCAAGACCCGCGATGAATAAGACCTGTTATGTCAGTCTCGTTACCCGCCTATTGAAGCGGGGAGTATGTGGCTCTGCTCTATGGTTGGCATTTTCTTCGGCTATAGCTTTGTCCTGGGACAGTCCAGCCATCGCTCAGCAGGAAAATTGCGATATTAAAATCGATTACAGGGATGCTGAACTCAGCGCAGTTATCAAGGAAATGTCTATGAATACGGGGCGGGCAATCCTGGTGGACCGGGCTGTAAATGGCCGTGTAACGCTAGAGACACCGCCGGATTTCAGAGTGTGCCGCGACG
>CAZGVP010000614.1:0-1657 GCA_964529135.1 uncultured Caulobacterales bacterium
GTCGCAGGTGCCTGCATAGGTGCGGCACTTGGGCATATTATTGCCGAGCTTTTCCCCGAGCTCGGTGTCAACCCAAGTTTCTATGTCATGATTGGTATGTCCGGAATGATGGCCGCGGCCTTTAATGCACCTCTTGCCGCTTTAGTGACAGTATTGGAGCTAACCTACAATCCCAACATTATTTTCCCATCGATGTTGGTTATTGTTATCGCCTGTGTGTCGACTCGTCGCCTATTCAAAATTAAGGGCATTTTTCATGAGCAACTTCGCCACAGCAATAAAACTATAGATTTTGGGCCAGCAAAACAAGCGTTAAGACGCGCGGGTGTGCGCAGTGTCATGGATACTCGGTTTAAAGTGACCAGTCAGAAACTCAGCTGTTCACAAGCAAAGGCCATTTTACACAGCCGCCCCATGTGGCTAATTGTTAGCGATCAAGACGGGCGCTATTGCCACGCCATGCATGCAGCAGATTTGGCCAATCATCTTGAAAGCTGCGAGGATGAGGAATCAGAAAATGAAAATGACGCCAAAAATATTATTGATCTAGACGAAATCCCCAGTCGTAATTATTTGATTGGCGCGATTCATGAATCAGCGTCATTATACGAAGCAATGCAAGGTTTTAATGCGCACAGCACAGAAGTTCTTTATGTGTCAGGCCAGCAAACCTATTATTCTGAGGAAGTGAAAGGCATATTGACACTTTCCTCAATTGAAAATTATTACAAGCCTGTGGAGTTTCAAAATGCTGTGGATTAAAGCTTTCCATATTGTCGCTGTTGTATGTTGGTTCGCAATGCTGTTCTATTTGCCAAGGCTATTTGTTTATCATGCGATGGCAGAAGACGAGATAAGTAAAGAGCGATTCAAAGTTATGGAGCGCAAATTATATCGTGGTATAGGTACGCCTTCTATGGTCGCTACTATCGTTCTAGGAGCTTGGCTAGCAAGCTACAACGGCGCTTACTATGCCGCAAGTATTTGGTTTTGGATAAAGTTAAGTTTGATATTTATATTAATCGGCTACCACCATATGTGTGGTGCAATGGTCAAAAAATTCGCACGCGATGAAAACCCTCACGGCCACGTGTATTTTCGATGGTTTAATGAATTTCCTGTGCTCATTTTAATCGCAGTAGTCATTTTAGTGGTTGTTAAGCCCAACTTTTAATCAAGGCGCTATGCGCAAATTTAATCGCGCATGCATAACTGCGGCATTATGTCCTAAGCAGCTTTTAAGCAACATGTCGCTCACTGAGTTTAAGCTGATGTAATATAAAAATTGAACACAATATTTTTGTGCTAGGCATCGAGATACCGCACCATCATTATGATAGACTCACTAAAGTCTGATGAAACGCCAGTAGACACAGTATAAATTTCTGAAAGATATTGCTATGACACACGCTAGTTCCGGACCGCCAATTGTTCTCGCATTTTCCGTTTTAGATCCCTCGGGCTCCGGCGGTATTCAAGCAGATATAGAGACAGCAGCAAGTTTGGGATGCCACTGTACGCCAATTATCACGGCTCTGTGTGCCGAGGGTTCTATTCCTGAAACGGAGACCGTCTCGGTTGATCCAACTATCATTATCGAACAAGCCCGTTCTGTTCTTGCACAAATGAATGTTAGTGCGATAAAAATCGGGTTTTT
>CAZGVP010000615.1:0-1655 GCA_964529135.1 uncultured Caulobacterales bacterium
CGATGCAGTAAAATAATACACGGCCTGAATGGCAATGCGCGCCCAATTGATAGAATTAACCCCTCCAAGAGAAACTTGTTGCGCAAAATCACGCTCACCGAACAGAGTTTTTACTATTGCCTGACAATCATCAAATGTTCCGTCTACGGCTATATTATAAATATTACTGGCGCCGCTGGTGGTCATAATACGCCGCTGCACTTCGGATATGCGGCCTTCAGGGTGCAAGATAAAAACATTCACGCCCGCACGATTTTTTAAAGCCTCTATCGCTGCGCCACCAGTATCCCCGGACGTCGCGCCAATAATGGTGATGCCCCTGCTCCGACGCGCCAGAACAGCTTCAAATATCACCCCAAGCAGCTGCATTGCCACATCTTTGAACGCAAGGGTTGGACCGTGAAATAACTCCAAAATCCAGTCCTCATCACCGACTTGCACCAAAGGGCACGTTGCCGGGTGGGTAAACGAAGAAAATGCCCGTTGCGTTAAATCTTTTAGTTCAGCTGGCGTAAACGCCTCCCCCACAAATGGGGTCAAGATTTGCGCTGCAACCTTGGCAAAAGACTGCCCCGCAAAAGAATGTATCAATGCCGTATCCAGCTGTGGCCAGCTTTCAGGCATATAAAGACCGCCATCGGGCGCAAGACCTGCCAGCAAAGCATCCTCAAACGAAACAGGGGCCGCACGCCCACGTGTAGAACAATACATCATGGGGTACCTCTTAACCTGCTTTTGTAAGCAATGGGAAGACCTGATCATGATCATTGTAACGTCACATTACTTTGCGGATTGCTGTCAAATGTCAGCACGGATGACCTGAGGAAATTTGTATTCAAGAATGAGATAACTGATGTGTATAGCCCACTTGTTATGTACCAAATTGTGATAAAGTTTCTGGCACAGTTAGTCTCATGGTGAGTGTTATGTGAGGGCGGATATAATTGGGTAGTGTCCAGATTATTTCGCAAATTTATTTTTGGCTGTGTGGCCCGTGCCTCTATCTCAAGCGGTTTATTTTGCTTTTTGTAGTCGTTCCATATCCAGATATCGTTTTTGGCTCCACGTGGTACTGGTACCGGCGATATGCCTTACCTTGGCTGCAGCAGGGTTAAGGCATGAATTTTCATCGGGAAACGCGCCGACCACGCGGGCACGTCGCCTGATCTCTCACATCAATCGTTCCAGCGGGTTGTTGGTTCGTATGCGTCACCAGAGTTCAGATCGAATCGCGTAATAGGCAAGCGTCTTGTAAGCCGTTGTTTCCACCAGTTCGGCGGCCTTCCAGATCTTATTTGCCCTCAGTTTGGCAAGCAAGAGGTGCTCACGCACCTCGTAAGGCGTATACAATACGTTATTATAAGATAACCTTACCACTTTTTTGAATACATCCTCGCCGGGTCTGTCATCAGTCTACCTTGGAAAAAATATGTGGGGATAGTTATCCAACACCTCCCCATTTCCCCTATAGTGAAACTGTTCTATCCAAGAGGTGCGTTGCATTGTTGTTTTAAGAGGGCCGTCATTAGCGGTGATTTTGGGGTGGGTCCCAAAATCACGAACTGGCAGCCGGGTAGCCCTGAACGCTTTACGGAGTTTTGGGAGTCCGGACGAGTTGGCCGCGTTAAACCGAGTGCACCATCAAATGATGGGCC
>CAZGVP010000616.1:0-1654 GCA_964529135.1 uncultured Caulobacterales bacterium
CTTCATGGGATCCGGATGGGCACTTACCTTCATTATTGGCCATAAGATGGACCGAAGTATCGGGAGGGGTAGTCCACTTGTGCGCGGATACGTGGCCGCATGGACGGGTGTTGGCCTTTCTATGGCAGGAGCCCTCATTGCGGCCGTTACCGGAGCCGTAAATTTGTCTGGCGCAACTATGGGGCTTTTATCCTCAGCCCTCATCGGCAGCGCCTTTTTTCTGACCGCGCGTCTTTTCAGACTAAACTGGCTACTTATTCCGGCCGTTGGTTGGTGGGCTGTCTTTATCTGGCTTTCGCATCTCGATTATGCTGATGAAAGCATTTTTCTGATTTTTGCGGGATTTAGCGCAGTGTTGTTGTTGGGCCCTGGGATCAAATTAATGCTGGATGCGCGTAAGTTCAGAGCCTCGAGGGACTAGCTTGATGGCCGGAGACTTTGACTATCGCAATATTGATGACGTTATCCATTCCCGGGTACGGCTTGCGATTATGGCATATCTCATGACAGCGAAAACCGCTGACTTTGTAGAGGTTAAAAAGCAGCTCAAGGTTTCCGACGGAAACCTGAGCACTCATCTAAAAAAACTTGAAGACACCGGTTATATATCAGTCGAAAAGCGTTTTCGAGAGCGGCGTCCACAGACACTTTTAACCCTCACGCCGGACGGTGCGAAATCATTCAAGGCATATCTGGACGAATTGAGTGCGATGGTCAGCCTTACCGATAATAAGTAAGGGCGTCATAAAAAAGGGGGCCAATGCCCCCATTTCCATGTCACCTGATAGCCTAAAGGCTATTGAAGATAAATCCGATATAGCGATCTACCCATTCTGGATTATCTGTTTGCCAACGCGCATCCATATCGGAAAGCGGCTTCTCGGCAACAATCTCTTCAAGTGTTTTACCGCTTGATTTCAGGCCCTGAATCCGATCCCGGCTTTCAACAAGCATCGTGTGATATTCGATCAAAAGCGGTTTTTTAGATACCGGTCCATGCCCTGGGATAATCAGCGTATCATCATTCGCAACCTCAACGGCTGTTGCAATCGTATCAATAAGACCATTGATCGTGCCGCCACTTCGAACATCAATGAAGGGGAAACGGTTGGCAAAAAATGTATCGCCCATGTGAAGCACATTATTGCCGCTGAAATAAATCAGAACATCGCCGTCCGTGTGGCCGCTACCAGAATATACAATGCGCGTATCTTCACCGTTTAAATGCAGCGACATTTCATCATTGAATGTCACAACCGGCAGCGCGCCAACAGGAAGCTGGTTCTGGGTTGCTTCAAATACGCGCTTTGCCATACGCACACGCACATTATCGTGGGCAACAACCACAGCACCTTCTTTGGCGAAATTTTCATTGCCACCCGTATGATCACCGTGCAGGTGCGTATTGATCACAAATTTAACCGGCTTGTCCGACAGGTTTGCGATTGCAGCCTTAATCTTCTCGGTTAGGGGAGCAAACTGATCATCAACGATGAAAACACCGTCATCACCAACGGAAACACCTATATTACCACCCGCACCAAACAGGACATGAATGTTACCGCGTACATGCTCAGCCGTTACCTCAACATTCGCGAACCGATCATCTTGTGCAAAGATCGGCATTGCAATTGCCACCGCCGCAAGCGTTCCA
>CAZGVP010000617.1:0-1646 GCA_964529135.1 uncultured Caulobacterales bacterium
AGCTGATCCTTCTGTTCCTAATTAAATGAGTTGCACTTGGTTTTTGAATTCAGAGGGCTTTATCAACAGACCGTCGAGACTTCTACACATAAGCGCACAAGGAACTACTTCGGTTTTGTATTAATACGCTTTAAAGAATTGCACTTAGATGTAGCTATACGCAGCGCTTCATTTCACTTATAACTGAGATCTAGCTCATTCAGGTGCAACTAACTGTACACCGTAAATTGTAACCGATTTACTATCGCACGCATGCGTATGGATATATGCAACAGTACCCGTAGCATTTAATCTGACTTTGGGATAGCACTCATTCCCCGAGTCATCTTCAAATACTTTCTGCCAAACGGTATCGTTAGCCAATCGTCTGAACAGTTTAAATCGATGGGTCGCTGCCCATAAGTTACCAGCCTTATCATAAAATATTTCGAGCGCATTGCCAGGTGCTTGCTCATGTTCCCATTGTTGAGTCTCTTCGGAATATGTGACTATAACCCTTGGCGCGGATCCATCAGGACTTACTACAATACTTGACTCTCCAGAAGGCGTAGAAGATGCATTACCGGTGCTATAGAAATTTTCAGAATTACTAAACCCCAAATTACCGCATTTGTCGCTCGTCACCGGTAATATCACTGGTATTCCGTCTGCAGTTTCAAAATCACCATTGGCATTTTGCCTGTAAAAACATGGGCGACTAAATTGTGCGCCAGCGATTCCTTCTCGCCAAAACTGGTAGACACCTATGTTGTTTGAAGAGTCGAAAACTACCCTGGGATGATAGACCGTCCAACCCATTTCACCTGCGAGCCCAACTGCATTATTTCGTGAATCGTCATTAAATTGAAAATCCGACTGCTGATTATCGAATTCAGCTCCAATACTAGTCCACGTTCGATCATTTACATCATATCTGGCAAGACCACCACTAAATGTTCTCTCATCAAACCTTCTAGCCGGTCTTGCGGCAAAACGATATGACAAATAGAGCTTATTATTATGATCATAATAAAACGCAGGGTAAGTAATTTGGTTTCCAGGAATTTCGGAGGTACCGTGGGTAGGATAACTCGCCTTATTTTGAAATCTGAATGCCTCTAATTGTTCTCTGGAGATTTCTTGACCTAAAAATTCCCATTGCGTTATATCATGAGGGTTTACAGACCGTTTGTATTGCCATGGAAAATTGTGCATGTTATACACAACATGAATATATCCTTCAGTATCTACTGCTATAGAAGGCGATGTGTGGAACTCATCATGTACAGTTCTATCCTCAACTACAGAACTCGTCCATTCCCACGTCCCGTTATCCAATTTCCGCCCTTGCCGAACAACCGTAAGCAAATCAATGCCAAACGCATCTCCATTAGGCCCATGTTCTATATTGGCAGTGTAAACATAACCACCACTTGCTGCTATCGGGGTAGTTTGTACATTTAGTTGAGCAGTAGAAACTTGCAATGTTGTTAGTATTTCAGATACATCACCAACATTTCGACCAATAACATTATCTGATAAAAACGTTGGTACCTGATTCATCACAGATTCTGTTGAAATACTTATTGAGTCTGTTTGCTGTTGAGCCTCTGCGAATGAATCATTTTCCGTTTCTATCTCTGCTGTTTCCGCTGTCGCCGTGTTTT
>CAZGVP010000618.1:0-1637 GCA_964529135.1 uncultured Caulobacterales bacterium
CTGCCTTTGGTAATATGCGTTGCCCGCAGGCAACGACCGTGTCTGCACTTAAGACCAACGCCCCTTTATGACGATCTGCAACCACCAAAGCCTTTGCTGCGGCTATCCGGAGCGCATAGTCCTTGGGCTTTTCGCGGTCGATGGGCGTTTCATCAATGTCAGCCGGATCGATCGTGTCAGGTGTAACGGATATCTGCGCCAACAATTCACGCCGCCGCGGGGACGCAGAGGCCAGCACAAAAGGAGGCACACTTTGCGCATCATTCGTCAAATCGATGGAGGATTTGGTGGTCACGCCACCCGCTTTCTATTTAAAGCGATAGGTAATACGACCTTTGGTAAGGTCATAAGGGGTTAGTTCAACAAGAACATCGTCCCCCGCAAGAACCCTGATCCGGTTCTTTCTCATTTTACCAGCTGTATGGCCGAGAATTTCATGGCCATTTTCCAACTTAACCCGGAACATTGCATTAGGCAGCAATTCGCTGATTGTGCCGCGCATTTCCAGTACTTCTTCTTTCGCCATTCTGGCTCCTCAATTTTGGCTCAAGTACGATAGTCTCAAATCGCGCCCATAGATGACGCCCACAGCCAAAAATTGCAAGGATTTTGGCCAATTATCAGCGATTTGTTGTTAAAAAGAATCCGATTGAGCGAATTTTTGTGCCTCAACTGCAACGCAGACCGTGTCTAAGGTGTCAAATTTTGCCTTCCAGTAAATCTGCGATGCGAACTTCAAGGTGATCTTTCACCAATCGGTAGCTATCCATCACACGGTCCCGGTTTCCTTCTGATTCGCCGGGGTCAGGCGTTGCCCAAAAGAGTGGAGCATCGATCTTCTTTTTTTGAAGACGTGCTCGGCTCTCGGACGTAAGGGCGACGATTAAATCAAAGAGCGACAGATCAATGGCTTCCAAAGCCTTGGGCTGGTGGTTTTGAATATCGACGCCACTTTCTGCCATGACCGCGACGGTGAAGGGGTCAAGGGAGCCCGCGATGATACCCGCTGATTCGGCAAATATTTTGCGCTTGCTCAACCGGTCCACCAATGCCTTCGCCATTGGGCTGCGGACAGCGTTTTGATTGCAGACAAAAAGGATGCTCTTAATGGGACGACTGTCGGCACTCATCCCATGGGCCCTCGACCATCCTTGAGGTGAAGAACGCAAACAAGCGTGAAAAGCCTGCGAGCGGTTGCCGTATCAACATTAATCTTGCCGTCTAGGCGCTCCCGCAAAAGCTCGCTGCCCTCATTGTGGATGCCGCGCCGCCCCATATCGATGGCTTCAATTTGGCTGGGGCTAGAGCTTTTGATCGCTTCATAATAACTGTCACAGATCGCGAAATATTCACGAATCACCCGCCGTAGCGGTGACATGGCAAGCCGGAAACTCATGAGGGTCTCGTCATCCGTGTCGCGGACATCAAAATCCAGACGACCTTCAATGCTGGCAAGCGTGAGGCGATAAGGCCCTGGGTAATCCGGTTTGGCTGACTTTAAAAGCTCAAAGCTGTTCTCTTCCAACAGGTCATAGATCGCGACACGACGCTCATGATCAATATCAGCGCTCCACCGTATGATGGTCGACTCGTCGATAGATACATGTATTAGTCGGTGATCTGACGCCATGGCGTTA
>CAZGVP010000619.1:0-1626 GCA_964529135.1 uncultured Caulobacterales bacterium
CGAGCACCGACGTATCGGCATGCTTCCATAATGATGAGATAGTCGATATCGTTGCGCATCAAAACCGCAACAGCGCCGTCAAGCTGGACATTGTTTTGTCCTAGCCAGGAAGCAAGCCTGCGAGCCGTTTGTTCAAAAGATGCGCTGGTTTCCTGAATATTCCCTGAAAAATATGTTGCCATAGCTGATATATATCCTTCCTAGTTTAACTATTCGGCGAAAGGATGCAGATTTCAAGCTGTCTTTTTAGGTGGCAATAAATCTCAAGGTTGATGGTGCCCTGGAGAAGACTCGAACTTCCACGACCATAAAGGTCACTAGCACCTGAAGCTAGCGCGTCTACCAATTCCGCCACCAGGGCATTGGGGCGAGAAAGCGATCTAGCCTTTTGGGGTCGCGGCTGTCAAGCATGTCCAGCGTGATCATGTGCTCGTGCGTAAAAATAACTCTTTCACCCCGTTGTCGGACTTGCTATCAGGGCTCGTAATGGGCGATATTCCAGTATCGCATTATGCTACGGGCAGTATCCAGGAAGATATTATGGCAAAACGATTGGTAACGGTATTTGGTGGATCGGGTTTTATCGGCCGCTACGTGGTTCAAAGGCTTGCAAGTCAGGGCGATGTGGTTCGGGTTGCTGTAAGACGGCCGAATGAGGCCTTATTCCTCAAGCCTCTTGGTGATGTGGGTCAGGTTCAGATTATTGCTACCAATCTTAAAAACCAAGCATCTGTCAAGCGCGCAGTAGCGGGCGCTGATGCGGTTATAAATCTTGTTGGTGTCCTCCATAATAGTGGTGGTCAAACCTTTGATGCGCTGCATGCGGTAGGCGCAGGTACGGTTGCGAAAGCGTGTGCGGAAGCCGGTGTTAAGTCGCTTGTTCATATGTCTGCGATCGGTGCGGATATTGAGGCTGAGGCCAAATATGCGCGGTCCAAAGCGCGCGGTGAAGTAGCAGTCTCTGAAGCATTCCCGGCCGCCACAGTCATTCGCCCGTCCATTGTCATTGGATTTGAAGATGGTTTCTTCAATCGATTTGCCAAGATGGCGAAGTTTTTCCCGGTCCTTCCAATCCCTGGTCTCTCGACACGGTTTCAACCGGTTTATGTAGGCGATGTCGCGGACGCGATTGTGGCTTCCCTTGAAGGCGGTAAGGGTGTTGCCGGTGAGATTTTCGAACTTGGTGGCCCACGGGTCATGACTATGCGTGAATTGTTGTCCTTTATGATGGATCACATTGACACCAAACGCCCGCTCATAAATATCCCAATGGGCTTGGCGCGCATGCAGGCGATGTTGCTTGGTATGTTGCCTAATCCACCGCTTACGCTTGATCAGGTGAAAATGCTTGGAGATGATAATGTGGTTGGCGACAAGGCGAAGGGCTTCAAAAAGCTTGGTTTAAGTCCGTCACCGATTGATGCGGTGTTCCCGAAATATAGCGCTCAGTATAAACCCAAAGGCCAGTTTAGCTGAGGGTTAGATCAACCCGGCAGCGATTAGACCAAAAAGCCCGATGCCCAAAAGAACGCGGTAAATGACGAAGGCCGTCATGTTGGCGCGTTCTAACCATTTCATCAGAAGGTGAATCGCGATCAGGGCGGCAATGCACGACAAGATTGCAAC
>CAZGVP010000620.1:0-1622 GCA_964529135.1 uncultured Caulobacterales bacterium
CAAGCGCTATGCGGTTACGCTGACGACGCTCAATAACCTGCAGTGTCTTACGCGCTATCTCATCATCCCAATCTGCCTCTGTAAATAAGGCAAATACATCCGAGCATTGATCAATAATCGTCATCCGGTCAGCTGCCTGCTTCGTCAGGATCATGCGCCGTGTCGGGCCATCAGACCACCAAAACATCGCCATCGCTTGAGCAGGTCGAAGCTCCGGTCTTTTGGCAATTAATAGGCATAAATCATCATGCTGCTGGGACAATTGGACAAGGGCATCCATACCCAACTCACCAATTTCCGCTTCGGCGTTATTTAAAAGCGTACGGATAACCGACAGCTCGTCTGTTTCTATCAGTGCCGCAGCAACAGTAACTCTAAGGTTTCGACGTTTTGCAATCTGCACTTGATGTTGCGTTGACGTAGTGCGCACTAAATCGATCAGGTCAGAAGAATCAAATGACTTATTGTCGGTCAAAAGCGCCTCAGCCACTTCAAACCTGCATTGCGATAAATACCGCATCAAACGGCGTGGCGCATCCACGGTATTCTTTAAACGTTTCGCACACAGCAGGCGCTCTTCATCACCAACCTGAAACAACAGGTCGATCAGAATATCTCCAGCCAATGCACGGTTTTGCGGCGAAATACGCGAAGCTGGCAACGCAACAGTGTCAATCAAGCGCTTTAAAAGCAGCTCACGCCCTTTCCCAATCGGGCGGCCTATCATCCCCTTAGGTAAGTCTGTCATCTTTCGGCAATCCTGTTTTCCTGACAAGAAACTAGCCGACGAAAGTTAACACCCTATGGACACTGCTTAACCCCCTAAAATCTACGCCTTTTCTTACCGCTTGGATGAACAACAATAACCAGAATACTCGCCACAAGCATGGCGACCGCCAAAGCAAAAAGCGCCCCATTATCAGTTAACGTTTCACCCGGCGCGAGCGATAACGGTATCTCACGTCCCAGCCACGAAGACATATGCAGGCTAACTGCGCCAAACATGATCATGCAGGACAAAAACCCACCCAAGCGGCGCGTATAGGGTAGCAACAACAATGCTGCTGCAAGCAATTCCAGAATCCCGACAAAAAACCGCCCCGTCGGCTCAAACATGGCATAACCAGACTCTTTTGCAAGTACTGAAAAAACAATGTTTTCGCCCGGAAAATCAAAGAATTTCACTGAGCCAACCGGAGGATCAGGCAAAGGATGGAGCGTCGCTTGCAGGTAAATGAAGACTAAAAATAGGGCTAATAGCCAACTGGCAACATATCTAACTGTCTGCATACTGTCCTCCACCTCTACATACCCTAGCATAAGCAAATCCCTAAGGCGAAGGCAACCACAGCGCTGATCGTAAGCGTTTACCGTTTTGGTCAGAGAAAAAGCATATAATACTCACTCAGAAGGAGAGTCTGGCACCACTTTTGCTACCACAAGCAGCTAAGGCCCTAATGAACCATCCGACTTTGGAGTTTCAAAGAGCCGTAAAGTTTAAAAGGGCTGATTGTATGAACATGATAGATCATAATGCTGACGCATCATTTCAACATTTTTACAAGCGCAAAACGGGTGCAACGGCGACAGGAAGCTATAAATCTCCACTTCCACCAAACCTC
>CAZGVP010000621.1:0-1616 GCA_964529135.1 uncultured Caulobacterales bacterium
TATTTAGAATGTCGAGCACTCTGGATGTTCCAGTCTCTTATTTCTTTGAGGGCGCAGAAACCAAGTTACCCGGCTACGAGGAAGCAAGTGCGCTGGATGAAGATGCTTTTGCGCGTCAGGAAACCCAAGAGCTCGTTGAAGCATATTACCGGATTGCTGATCCTCGCATCCGTAAGAAAGTACTCGGCTTAGCGCGCCTGCTATCTAGCGGCGTAGACGAATACGGCATGTAGGAAATTTCATAATTTTTCCAATGAAAGCGCGGGGCTCCGCGCTTTTTTTTGTCCGCGCTTTGGCTAAATCTTTGAATATTCAACTAGCTACTTTTTCTAAATGTTGTTATCTCGTCCTGGATGATATTTGAGAGGGCTTTCTGTGACAGCTGATAATTCGCCATTCAACGACCTGCTTAACCTTCTTGGTCAGTTACCTGAGGGAAATCACAGTTTTGCAGAAGCTCAGGTTCAGAAACTGAACCTCGATGCATCTGCAGATGATGGTATTGCTGATCTAATATCATGGCTCGCTACTTGGCAGGATGGAACCAAACCGCCGTCCGTAACCGATAGTCATATATGCCTTCTTGCGTCTACATATCAGGGATATGAAGGCAGCGAAGACATAAAAAAACTGATCAAGGATGTATCAACAGGCCAGGCGCAGCTTAACCCCCTATGCGTGAAGGAAGGGATTGGTCTGCGTGTTCTAGAATTGGCGCCTGAATTGCCACACGATCCTTCGAAAGATTGGCCAGAAGCGGAGTGTATGGCTGCAATCGCCTTCGGCATGGAAGCGACTGCAGCGGGGGGCAATCTATTGGGTTTGTCAGATTTGGCACCGGGTAACGACACGGCTGCAAAACAGATATTATCAAATTTGCTGTCTAAAAAAGACGCATCCGCAATAGATAAGCTAAACATCTTGCGAGAGTTTGGCGGCAGGGAAATCGCAGGGATAGTTGGTGCGATCATTGCCGCGCGTAGTCGTCGTTTACCGGCCTTGATTGAAGGATGGGGCGCGTTGGCCGCCTATTTTACGCTATATTCGATAGCGCCTGATTATGTAGCTCATGTAAGGGTCGCATCATTCGGCTCCAAAGAGCAAAAAGGGTTAGTGGTTGGTTATGATGCTGAGATTCAGCCAATCCTCAATCAAACCGTAACGGTTGGAGCAGGGTGCGGTGCCGCGATGGCAATTACATTATTGTCGAGCTCGGTTGCTTTATTAGGCTAAGCTTGTTCAGTCTCTTTGACTTCTTTGTGCACTATAATGATAGTCCCCACTCGGTCTTGTCGTTTTTCAGCACGTTCAACGATACTTATATAACATTTAGCATTGTTCATGAGGCGATAAGATTGCTCCAATCTTTCGATACCACCTGACCTAATTCTCTCTAGGTTTGCTAGTGCAGCATCTTTATCATCTGGGTGTATGCGATCGAACCAAAAGGCCGCTGGCAGGCTTGAGCCAACCTCGTCGTACCCTAGTATGGATTTCCATGATTCTGAGTATATGGCTTCCATATTCTCAGGGAGCCATTCCAGTACGCCAATTCCGGCAAGCTTGTTGGCCTCTATATAACGCCCGAGCCTCGCAAGCTGGTCACGTCCTGTTGC
>CAZGVP010000622.1:0-1613 GCA_964529135.1 uncultured Caulobacterales bacterium
GATCGAAATTATCATCAAAATCGAGTGCATGCGCCGATGTGCCATTCACAAGGGCAGCCATAGGTGGTGACAATTTCTCACTAAATCCGATCGCAGTACAATTGCCTGCGCCCCAGTTTTTTGCGAGCATGTGGGCTTTCTGGCTAACGGGCTCTAGAGCGCCGGGGACGATAACGCCAATGATGTCAATGAAGGCATCGCGAGCGCGTGACCGCGCAAGGTCGGACCAATTATCATCCACAGTACTCGTCCACTCTGCAAAGGCATGCAGGGGGTTTTTGTCATTTTCTGACATTTGATTATCTTTCAAGCAGCAGTGTTTAAGCGTACTAGAACATAATCTTCCTGCATTATGTTTCAACTGTGATCACTAAAAAGCTATTTTCGCTGGACCTTGTGGCGTTTTAGACGGCACACTGTTGTTACCTTTATACCTCCGGGAGTAAGATCATTGCCATCTTCAGGCGCGGCAACAATAGAAACTTTCATAGAATTAGATTGCGACGGAAAATCCTCTGCGATCAAGCTCATCGGTGAATGGACAATTGATAATGCGGCGATCATTGATCGTGCGATGGGCGACACGATCAAAAAATGCTCTGGAAGCGCGGTTATTGATTGCTCTGAGATCGCCCGGATGGATACAGCGGGTGCTGTGTTGATTAGGCGATACGCCAAAGAGATTGACGTCAATATTCCAACAGTTCTAACCGGCATTCGAAAACGCCACAAAAACTTGATGGATGTGATCACCTGCCGTCCCGTGCAAGCACCCACCCAGCCGGAGATTGAACCCTGGTATATCATTGTTTTGTTTGAATTGGCGGAGGCTGCGTTTTCTTTCGGACGTTCAGCACGCAATCTTTTGGGCTTCATTGGGTTAGTGTTATCGCGGTTGTTCGGTGCCATTTTGGAGCCATCGCGTATCCGTGTTGTTCCATTGATGCACCAGCTTGAAATGGTTGGTCTCAAGGCAATGGGTATCGTTGGCCTTATTTCGTTCCTGATCGGGGCGGTGATGGTTAATCAGGGAGCGGTGCAGCTCGCGAAATTTGGGGCCGATATTTTTGTTATCGACATGCTTGGCATTTCCCATATGCGCGAGCTTGGCATTCTTTTAACGGCGATCATTGTCGCGGGTCGCTCCGGTAGCTCTTTCACCGCCCAAATTGGCTCAATGCGTTTGAATGAGGAAGTCGATGCAATGTCGACGCTCGGGATGAACACGCTCGATGTGCTTGTACTGCCGCGGCTTGTGGCTCTCATGCTTGCGCTGCCCCTTCTCGGTTTTTATGCGGACTTGCTCGGTGTCGCGGGCGGTGTCCTAATGGCATGGTGGCAACTTGATATTACGCCCGCCAACTTTCTCGTATATTTCCGCGAGGTGATGGTCATTGATCATTTCATCGTTGGCATCGTCAAAGCGCCATTTTTTGCGATCGTGATCGCTGTTTCGGGTTGCTATCACGGCCTCGCTGTCTCGGGGAGCGCCGCTTCTCTCGGTAGCCGGACCACGCAGTCGGTGGTGCAGTCGATTTTCCTTGTGATTGTGCTCGATGCGCTTTTCGCTGTTTTCTTCACTACAATAGGGCTTTGACCATATGGCAGATGAT
>CAZGVP010000623.1:0-1608 GCA_964529135.1 uncultured Caulobacterales bacterium
TTGCGGGAACATATGACTTATCAAGTTCTTCTGCATTTGGAGCTGCTGACTGTGCTAGTGAAATATCTGGAGAATTGGCCTTAGCAAGTGCTGGGACTGATACTGAGGCATGTGCAAGCGCAAGAGCGATTGGACTTGATGTAGAGGGAAGAATAGCTTTAGTGGACAGAGGGACCTGTAGCTTTATTGAAAAAGCAGAGGTGGTTCAGGATTTCGGTGCAATTGCAATTATTGTTTGTAATAATGTTCCAAATGATACACTGCTCACACTCGGTGCAAGTGATGAAGATTTGGCGGCAATCAACATAACGATTCCTGCTTTCTTTATGAGAATGAGCGATTGTAATACCTTAAAGGCTGAGATTGAAAATAATATCATGGTGACTACAGAAAGACTTGATTTAGGTTTTGTAGATGAAAATGCTGATGATGTCGTTTTATTTACCGAAGATTTTACTGGAGGTTTGAATGGTTGGGAGCCTGAAGGACTATTTTGTGGTGCTGGTGCAGATGCAGGAAATGCCTTATGGGAATGGCGTGACAATGGTAATTTAGGCAGAGGAGTATTTGGGAATCCTGCCCTGGAAATGGTGTCCTCTACCCCATGCGATGGATTTGTTGTATTTGACTCTGACTTATTAGATAGTGATGAAATAGATGTGGGGCAAGGCCCATGTCCTGTTTTCCAAGAAGGGACAATCACATCACCTGTTATTGATTTATCAGCGATCCCCGAAGCTGGGGAATTGATCGGTATAAAATTTTCGCAAGGAGTCAGACCATTTGATGCTGATTTCTTTGTTGAGTGGACAGTTGATGGTGGTACAACCTGGGAACAACAGGCCGTTAATACAGATGTGGAAGCTAACGATTCAAGGTTCGATTTACAGCGTTTCCCTTTGGCAGGTGTCACTGGAAATGACCAATTACAGATTAGATTTAGATTTGCTCGAGACTACTACTTCTGGGCAGTTGATGATATTCAGATTATTAATTTTACAGGGATCAATGCCCAGATTGATAATGCATTTTACACACCACTTTCATTTGCAACACCGATTACACATGCTGACTCTGATACCTTCTTGTTTGCAACAGATGTAATCAATAACGGTGCTTTACCAATTGATGTAAGATTCTCGGTAGACATAAGTGATGATGCGACAGATGAAGTCGTTCATTCCGATGAAGTGATTTTTAATAATATTCAACCACAGGATACAGCATTTGTAGCTATACAAAATGTTGACACAGGCGAACCTAGATTGTTTGTTCCAAATGAATTACCGGTTGGTCTATATCGGATGGATTATAATATTGAAGTAATTGGTGAGGAGGAAACAAACTTAACTGATAATACGACGACATTCTTTTTTGCGATTACCGACGATGTTTATGCCAAAGCTTTAGGATTGAACCCAACTGCTTTTAGATATGCAGGTGCTGATGATCAGTGGGGAGTTGGTGCATTTTTCAGAACAGCGAACGGTGTTGGGAGATTTTCTGCAGAAGCTATTGGTTTTGGAGCCTTTAATCCAATGGGAGCTTCGATGGAAAATTTCATTGCGGAAATTGCTTTGTTAAGGCAAGTAGATGTAGAATCTACGT
>CAZGVP010000624.1:0-1603 GCA_964529135.1 uncultured Caulobacterales bacterium
AAAATTTTAGAATACTCCTGTAAAGCACTGAAAATAAAAAGTATTATTCCATTGCGAACTCTTGAAAAGGAAATTTGCGATGGCGCAAATGTTTTTGGTTCATTAAATTGTTCTTTATGAAATCATTTTATCATTCTTCTGGGCAGGGGTTCATAGTGTGGGCCTGAGTAAAATGATTTCAGAACGGGGTCGCCATGACTGCGAAACGGACAATATTCAATAAATATCAAACTCTGGTTATGGCTGGAGGCATTATTGTAGGAATGATTTTGGTTCAACTTATGGGAAGAACCATGCCAATTATAACAAATGCTTGGTTAGGTGTTTGCCTAGCTTTGTGCTTGATCCTTTATGGGCGCGGGCGTCAAGATTGGGTGAAGATGCGTGATGAGTTAGACGCATATAAAAATGAGTCTGCAATGTCACCAGACCTATTGGTGCAATCTCTTAATGTTGCCTTTGACCATCAAGTGTCGAGCTTAAGCACTGTACAGGGGCTCTCTAATGAGGATGTTGCGATGATTGATAAGGTTCAACAAGCGACGAATGATGATCGTTTGGACCTTTATCTTCAGCCGATTGTTAATATTGGCGATAGAAAACCTTGTTTTTATGAGGCTTTTTCCAGGATGCGGGATGAAAACGGTGCGTTATTGCGCCCAGTCGATTACCTTGAGGCTGTAGAGCGTGCCAACAAGATCGGCTTTATTGACAATATGATTCTGTTACGTTCGGTGCAGGCGGTACGTGCTTTACGCCAAGATAACCGTTCGGCAACAGTTTTCTGTAACATCTCGCCTGCTACGCTATATGATCAGAATTTCTTTGCATTATTTACACAATATCTTGATGCTAATAGCGATCTTTCTGCTAATCTGGTTTTTGAGTTTACCTATCCAGCTATAACGTTAGTTGATCCCACTATAGGCAAAAGCCTTGAAGCTATTTCAGAACGAGGATTTGCTTTCTCAATAGACCATGTTCAGCGCCTAGATATGAGTCTTTCTTCAATTAAGCGGCTAAATGTACGCTATGTGAAAATGCCGATCTCCTTGTTGCAATCTGTTGTTGCCGGTGATGAAAAACTGTTGCGACAGTTTGATGCCTTCAGAAATGAACTGGCAGGAACGAGTATACGGCTGATCACTGAGAAGATCGAACATGAAAATCAACTCAGTGCGATTGCTGATCTTGATATTAGTTTGGGACAGGGAAATCTTTTTGGACAACCTCTACCTGCAGAAGCATATTTGAACCCGGATCAACTGCGCAAAGCCTCCTGATTGCTAGCGATTGAGCTTACTGACGCATTCTTTGCTGGTGTTTAGCCTTGACCGGTTCGCGCGTTGCATCTATCCGCTGATAATGTGGAAAAGCTGAAAATCATTCAAAACCTCTCCGAAGTTGCACCTACTTACAAGGCGCTGTTGTGTGATGCTTGGGGGGTTATTCATAACGGTGTTGCTTTGTTCGATGGCGTCGAGGACGCACTGGTTCAATTTCGCGAAAACCACGGTCCGGTAATAATACTGACCAATGCGCCGCGCCCTTCCGATATTATTCCGGCTCAGTTAGAGAGGCTAGGTTTGTCCCATGAAGCTTG
>CAZGVP010000625.1:0-1576 GCA_964529135.1 uncultured Caulobacterales bacterium
TCGCCAGATACCTGATGACTATTGTTTCTGAAAGATTGGATCATGGAAGCGTTTGCCATTGATTGGTTAAATCTACTATTCCGCTGGGCACATTTGATTGTTGGTGTCGGCTGGATTGGTACGTCCTTTTATTTTATTGCGCTCGACTTATCGCTGCGTAAGCGGGAAGGGCAGGCAAAAGGCGTCTTTGGTTCCGCATGGCTTGTGCACGGCGGTGGATTTTATGACGTTCAGAAGTATACGGTCGCGCCAGATCATCTACCTGATGATCTCATTTGGTATAAGTGGGAAGCCTATCTGACCTGGGTTACAGGCTTCGCGCTGATTGTCCTCCAGTATTATTTTAACGCATCCACATATCTGATCGACCCGTCAGTCATGGAATTGACCAACTGGGAAGCCATTGGCATCTCGCTTGTCAGTCTGTTTGGCGGTTGGTTTTTTTACAACACGGTTTGCAAACTGTTTTTGGGTAAAAGCACGCTATGGCTCGGCATAACCGTCTTTTTCTTCCTGGTTACTGCTGGATACGCATATACTAACGTCTTTTCTGGTCGGGGTGCGTTGATCCATGTGGGTGCAATCGTTGGCACTATGATGGCCTTCAATGTATTTCGCATCATTATACCCAATCAGAAGAAAATCGTCGCGTCCTTGCTCGCCGGGGAAACGCCTGATCCAACGCTTGGACAAATCGGGAAACAGCGCTCTGTCCATAACAACTATCTAACTTTGCCGGTATTGCTGATGATGGTTTCAAACCATTATCCTTTCATCACTAATCATCCGCAGAGTTGGTTGATTGTCGCGTTTATTATCGTGACCGGCGCATGCATCCGTCATTTCCTCAACAGTCACGAAGCAGCGCATGGCAAGCCAGAAGGCGAGGTTGGTAATTACAGCTGGGCGCTTTTGGCGGCGGCCATTGGTCTTTGTGTACTAATAATAATTACAGCGCCAAAGGAACGCGATTTGTCTGGCGCAGGTACAGTAAGCGATTTTCAAGCACTTGCATTGTCTCAAAAGCACTGTGTGGCATGTCATGCAACGACCCCCACCCATGAGGCCTTTGTTGAAGCGCCGAAAGGCGTCAAGCTTGAAACAGTTGGGGAACTTAAGCGCTATTCCGCACTTATAAAGGCGCAAGCCGTTGACACCGACATTATGCCACTTGGGAATGAAAGCGGCATGACGGAGGAAGAGCGTGCTATGCTCGGTGCCTGGTTAAACGCTCTGAAACAGGATTAATGTTGGGATGGAAATGATAACGGTTGCAGCTGTTAATGAGTTGGCACGTGGTTCCTTTATTGCGCGTTTTGGTGATGTTGCAGAGCATTCGCCGTGGGTCGCCGATAAGGCCTATGATTTTAGGCCATTTTCATCGCTTGCGGAGATAGTATCCGCCTTCGCAAAGGCTGTGAATGGCGCATATGTTGATCGCCAGCTAGAACTTATATGTGCGCACCCCGATTTGGCGGGTAAGGCCGCGATCTCCGGAGAGCTTGCGGAAGATTCAGCCGCTGAGCAGGCGCAGGCAGGTATCAGTGAACTTACAAAAGAAGAGTTCGAAAAATTC
>CAZGVP010000626.1:0-1575 GCA_964529135.1 uncultured Caulobacterales bacterium
CTGTAATCCGGCGTTTGGATTCATCCAGGGAGACAGCAATTTTATAGTCTGCCTGCTGTTGCCAGTATGCAAAACCGGGAGCACCACCAGCATTACGGTAGATGTTTGGAGTAGGGAGAATCTCCTCCAATTGGCGGAACTTATCCTTGAACTTCCCTTTTGTTTGTTCCACAGGCCACTGCGCATTGGCAGAACCTGTCGCAAGGATAATCGAAGACAGGATCATTAACCCTGAGGCAGCAGTCTGTTCTATTTTTCTGCTAAATTTAAGATCGGTTTTGCGGAACCACACCATAATATCTCCAGCTGGTTTTGTGTTCAAAATCATCGTGTTGGCAATACCGGGCCCCTCCGGCTTGCTCGACGAGACCATAGCTCCGCTAACGCTGATGGCAAGGGTGTTTCTTGTCATTGTATTTTGAGGGTGAGGATTTTTTTGCATTTAAATTTAGAGGCTTTTGCGCCAGGCCTTGCATTCATCTTGCGCGGCAACAAAAAAGCAGGCATGTCCATCTGTTTGAATGTAATAGTATTTCCATGACCAAGAACGCTCATATCCGTCAAACAATTGTTCAGTTGCTATCCAATATGTCGGATGGCAAGGAGATACGATCTTATCTGCAACGTTTCTCCAGTGTCGGGCAGGCCCGTTTTGCCGTAATTAAAATCGGCGGTGCCATTCTGCGTGATGAGCTGGAAGAAACAGCGGCCGCTCTTGCTTTTTTGCATACTGTGGGCCTGACCCCAATTGTACTCCATGGCGGTGGACCACAATTGGATGCTCGGCTGCGTGAGGCCAATATTGAAACTCCGAAATTTGATGGTTTGCGAGTGACCTCTCCAGAAGCGCTGGATGTGGCGCGTGAGGTCTTTATCAGTGAAAATTTGCGTCTTGTTGAGGCGGTAAGGTCGCAAGGCGTTGAGGCTCATTCTGTCAGCGCTGGTGTAATTGGAGCGGATTATCTTGATCGCGATAAATTAGGTCTCGTGGGTACGCCGACCAATGTTCAGTTGGCTTTAATTCAGTCAGTGGTGAAATCTGGCGCGATTCCAATTTTGACATGTCTTGGCGTTGCACCGGGTGGGCAATTGTTGAACATTAATGGCGACAGCGCAACGCGTGCACTGGTGGAGGCGTTGCAGCCAATGAAGATTGTGTTCCTTTCAAGCACAGGCGGTTTACTGAAACCAGACGGCAAACCACTTCATTCCATCAATCTAATTTCTGATTATGAAAGCTTGCTTGCTGCTGACTGGGTTCATTCAGGGATGCAGCTAAAACTTCAGGAAATAAAAGCACTGCTTGATGATGCGCCACTATCATCATCAGTATCAATTTCGTCTCCGTCAGGATTAGTTCGTGAGTTATTTACCCATGGTGGATCTGGAACGTTGGTCCGCAAAGGGGAAGGGCTTAATAAGATTATCGATAAGTCTAAGATTGATGTTGCGCGATTGAATAGGCTTGTAGAAGATGCGTTTGGCCGATCTTTAAAGCATGGTTGGTTTGATGATTTTCCCATGGAAACTGCTTATATATCTGATAGTTACCGTGCTGGTGCGGTTCTCACCCGT
>CAZGVP010000627.1:0-1573 GCA_964529135.1 uncultured Caulobacterales bacterium
CAAGCCAAATTCCAGATATTGACGGTTGCGACATAATTCTCGGTGCCTTCAAAACGCATGGGAGTCTCCTGACCTGCGACCTTTGTGTACCTCGTTTATTTTGAGAGTCTGACCTTTCTATAATCGTTGGTTTTAGGTTTGGGGAGCAGTCCACATCAACAACAGGTCCAGCCTCGCTCCAAAAGCATCGAAGCAGATAATGAATATTCCCTATGAGCTTCGGTTTTAATAATATTGCGCTTTTTTGAAGCATATTAAAGGGGAGATACAGAGGTTTTGTGGGTTTGAATTCAAGAACTATTTCCTTCATGCTAGAGCCTATGATTGCGAAGTTTTACTAGATTGGCGCGCGCCTGCCTAAAGGGCGTAAAATCTACTGTCACAAAATGAATCATTGCCTCTGCATTCGGCCGCACCTTGAACTATCTAAGTGCTTGAATAAATTAACCCAAGCGTGCAAATTGAATCTAAACAATTTTTTGGTAGCTATTTTTATGACGGTTAATACTTTGAATTCTTTGCATGACGCAACCGCATCAGCGATAGGCTTTCGCTATCAAGAACGCTACGCATTGTTGAAGTTACTCGATGCGCAAGACGATGAAGCGGCTATTGCGGTTGAGGGGCTCGATGACGTTCAGTTATCAGCAAACGGGACCGATCTGTTAGAACAACTAAAGCATTCGTTTGCTGAGCAGCCGAAGCCGATTAGCATCAAGTCTGTCAATCTGTGGACGACACTAAGGATTTGGGCTGAATTAGTACCTTCCATTGATCTATCGTGTACAAGTTTAGCTTTGGTGACCGTTGCACCATTGACTGAAAACTCCGTGTTGGCATGCCTACAAACAGAAAATTCAAATCGCTCAATTTTACTTAAGGCACTAATTGCCGAAGCTAAGCGTGTCGTAGAAGAGGTACAGACCGCTAAATTAGCAGGTAACAAGCAACCCCACGCAAAGAGATGTAAGGGTGCGGAAGCATTTCTATCTCTTGCAGATAGTGAAAAAGAAGCTTTGCTTGCAAAGGTTATACTGCAACCCAACGCTCCAACGATAGGTGACTTAGAAGACATATTAGCAGAACGTCTCGATACGTATCCAGCGTCACAAAGAGTGACTCTTTCGCGGAAAATTTATGAGTGGTGGGATCGTCAAGTTTTGCTTTCTTTCGAGGGTAAAAGGAAGCGGTTCATCGCGCGCCATGAGCTTATTGAGAAGTTGTCCGAAACCAGCGCTATGCTTCATTCAGAAGCACTGATGGACAGTTTCAGCAGTCAACAACCTCCAACGGTCTTCCACACTAACGAGATGTTGGCGAAACAGTGTGATTTGGTGGGCGCGAAATCTGCCATGTCAAAGCGCGCGCGCATCTCAGAGTGGCAAGCTCGAAACCAACGTTCTGAATGGTCGAAAGAAGCACCATCAAAGCATAGTAAAATTGTCGATTATGATGAGAAACTTGTATTGGAATGGGAATATCAACACGAGACCGCATGTGAGAATGCAGATTTCAACGATGAGGCGTCATTGAAATTTGAAGGCCTAGGTGTACTGAAATGGGTACTCGAAAA
>CAZGVP010000628.1:0-1568 GCA_964529135.1 uncultured Caulobacterales bacterium
CGGCGGCTACAAGCAATCAGGCAACGGTCGAGAGTGGGGCCCACACGCCTTTAATGATTTCTTAGAGCTCAAATCCGTTATGGGTTGATCACTGACCGGAATTTGCTTTTTCAAAGCTTTTTGAAACAATTGCCTCACCTGCGCCTGCGGGTGGGGAAACTGGTCCTCGGATTTTCTCCATGAAATGCTTGCGGCACAATGCAATATAGCGATCATTGCCGCCAATCTCGATTGATGCACCGTCAGTGACTGCGTTACCATCTTCGTCGATCCGTAGATTCATTGACGCCTTGCGCCCACATGTGCAGACAGTTTTTAGTTCATTCATCTCATCCGCAAGCGCCAAGAGCCACTGACTGCCTTCAAACAAGTTGGCTTGAAAGTCTGTTCTAAGGCCGTAGCAAAGCACAGGTATTTTGAGCGAGTCTGCGATGGCAGCTAGTTGAAACACCTGGTCTTTTGACAGGAACTGGGCCTCATCAACGAGAATGCAATGAAGCGGACGGTTCTTGATTGATTCCGCGACAATCGAAAATAAGTCTGTACCTGCTTCAAACAGATTGGCGTCCGCTGTGATACCAATGCGTGAGGAAATAATTGGGTTACCATAGCGGTCATCAATCTTGGCGGTGAATAGCATCGTATTCATGCCGCGCTCTTGATAATTGAAGCTCGATTGCAACAGGGTTGTGGTCTTTCCGGCGTTCATCGCAGAATAATAGAAATAGAGCTTGGCCATCGGGTCTATTGAGTCCTTCAAAAAACAGCATATGATAAGGAATATCAGGCAAGGCGCCGAAAATTAGGCGAATCGTTTCTGAATTCACAAAAAGCCTAGGCGTAGGTCTAAGCGATTGCAAGCAGATGCGAGCAAGGGGAAAATAAATGAAAAAGATACTCGCTACATTCATAGTTTTGATTGGGTTTAGCACCAATCTCTGTGCAGACGAGAAGGTGGTCGCTGAGTATCTCGAGACGATCAAGGATTACAGCCCCAAGCTCAGGCAGTTTATGGAGGCGATGCCAAAGGGCGCGGATTTGCACAATCATTTGGTGGGTGCCGTTTACGCCGAAACATTTCTTGATTGGGCTGCAGAGGATGGGCTTTGTGTGGATTTAAGTGTCCCTGCACTTCGTGATCCGCAATCTGAAAGTTGTGACAGCTTAGGATGGATTTCAGCGGAAGCAGTGCGCACTGATAATGTCCGTCGGCGTAGTGTTATTAATGCGCTTAGTGTTCGCAGTTTCGTTCCTTATGCCGGTTGGTCCGGCCATAACCAGTTTTTTGTTACCTTTGAGCGTATGGCCAGCAGGCCTGACCGCTTGGGCGATATGATCGCGGCTGTTGCTGATCGTTCAGCCCGGCAAAATATCCGATATCTGGAGCTGATGCAGACACCGGTTTTAGGTGAACTTATTGGTATGCTCGAGGGTGTGGAACTCTCCGGCGATACCGCGAAAGATTATCGGACACTTATGGCTGGACCTTTTGGCACTGCATTACCGCATATGGTCAAAGCGTCAAATGAACAGCGAAGAGGCGCGTTCGCGGAAGTGGATCGGCTTTT
>CAZGVP010000629.1:0-1559 GCA_964529135.1 uncultured Caulobacterales bacterium
TTTTTCGTAGAGAATTACAAAATTCGTGGATCAGTTATAGGGGGGAAAGACAGGATTACCTTTTCGTGTCATTGTCATTGGCGGCTATCATTTCGCCAAGGATATCGTGCATATATGTTTCAATCACTTCCAGCTCAGTGATGGTCACCACAGCCTCACAGTGAAGCTTTTCGAGCAGCACCACCGGATTATCATTGGCTGGTTTTGGAGGTTGAATGCAGTTTTTCTTTGTTATAATTTTTACCATTGTCCTATCTCATATTGTTTTATGCGGTTTTTAACATCTGCGTTCCATTCTTCCTGATGAAGTTCGTCTTCTGCGTAGTGCGCGATTTCATCCAGTGTTTCATAAATATCGGGTGGTTTTTCGCGAGCAGACTGCAGATCAGTGAGTGCCCCCAGGCCTTTCAGGCTGCCAACAATAGCTTGCATCAGCCGTCTCTTGCGCAATGCAAGCACTTCTTTTTGTTGAATATCGCGGCATAAACCAGTTTGGGGCAGTGAGTTGATGCGAGCCTGTAAGTCCTGCCACAAGGGATGCAATGGCCATCGTGAACGATTATGATCACCCGATGATTGTCTCAAAGATGTGTGATGGGTGGAGGTTTCCCGTAAGAGATCACCGAGATGATCACTGATATCGGCAACGCTGTTGATGCCAGCTGAACGCAACGCATTACGCCGAAACTGAAACTCTATGCGCCAGACTTGTTGGCGCTCAGTCTCATCAAGGCCCCATATCTGATAGAACCACGTCTTACCGCTTTGTTGTTCAATCTCAGCGCTCTTGTGATAGACGCGAATGACAATATTACCTGTTCCAAATTGTAATGTCTGAACTTTGCTATTTTGACGCCATTGATTATCCTTGCGTGCGCGAGACACAAAATGGTCAAGTTCAAAAGCTGGGTCCGCAATAAGATAATCAACCGCATAATCGAGCCGCGATACAACATTTGGTAAAACCGCAACCAGGTTGAAGTTTTGCGCCCAATCGTTGATTTGCCTGGTGAGCTGATCTACGCCAGCGAACCATAACCCCTCGCTGGCAAATTCCACCATACATGATGGCTGCATGCGCCGAGCCAACTTCATTTGAAAATAGCGATGGGTTAAAACATGGGCATAAGGAAACGCTCCCGATGCTGTAAGCCCCAATTTGAGATCGCCAAGCTTATAGGCTTTCGCACGGCGTTTGGGATCATCCTTCAAAAGCGCCTTGCGATAATCGAGATCATCAAAATCAATTTGATTACCAGTAAAATCGAGATTGTAACCCACATAGAGGCTATCAGTGCCAGACGCCAGAAAGCGGAAATTCTTGTCAGTGACGTTCATACGCAATTCTCCATTAAGAAAAAATCGTATGAGCGCTGACGACAAAGATAGGGAGCGCGATTTTTGCGGCTTTGTCTACCCCTAAGCGTGCCGTATGAATGGCAGTTAGAAAATCAGAAAAGCGGTTTTAAAAATAATAAAGCGGTTTTACATTTTCAAAAGCGCCTGTCTTTCCCCCCTATAACTGATCCACGAATTTTGTAATTCTCTACGAAAAAGGA
>CAZGVP010000630.1:0-1557 GCA_964529135.1 uncultured Caulobacterales bacterium
GCCTTGCTTGGAGATGTCAGTGACGATATCCCCGGTGTCCCTGGGGTTGGTAAAAAAACAGCAGCGCAATTATTAAATCACTTTCTTTCTTGGTCTGCTATGAAAGAAAATTTGCATGACATACATTCCCTGCCAATACGTGGGGCACAATCGTTAGAAAAAAAAATCATTGAGTACGCCAGTCAAATCGATATGGCTTTAAAGTTAACCACCATTGCGTGTGATGCTATCGCCATAACGATAGAGGATACATGTCGGCAGGCAGGTGATTGGATCGCACTTGTCGGACTTTTGCGTGGTTTGGGTTTGCCAGAGAGTTTCTGTCAACGTATGGAGAATAAAAAAGAATTATGAAAATAGTTGCGGATGAAAATATTCCCTATGTGGAAGAATTATTTGCTCCTTTAGGTGAGGTTCAATTGCTTCCAGGGCGAACATTGACAAATGCGGATGTCAATAATGCTAATGCGTTATTGGTACGCTCGGTGACGCCTGTTAATAAAATGCTTCTAGACGATAGTCCGGTTCAATTTGTTGGCACCTGTACCATTGGTGTTGATCACTTGGACACACAATATCTACAAGAAAGAGCTATAGCTTATGCTAGCGCGCCAGGCTGCAATGCTAACGCGGTTGTACAATATATTATCAGTGTCTTTGCTTCGCTGGATATCCTTCAAAGCCGTAAAAACGTCGTTATTGTCGGTGGCGGAAATGTCGGTAAGCGGGTGTATCAGATGTTGGATAACATTGGATTTAACTGCTCCGTTGTCGACCCATTTCTTGATTCTTCTTGTGGTATGCCTCTAGTGGATTTTTCGGCTATTTACGATGCTGATATTATTTGTTTGCATACTCCTTTAACTGGTTCAGGGGCACACCCCACTATTGATATGCTAGCTTATGATCAATTGCAAGGGCTAAAACCTGGCGCTCTTTTGATTAATGCAGGTCGCGGTGGTGTTATTAACAATGAAGCGTTAAATGTTGTATTGCATGAACGCAAAGATCTGCAAGTAGTGTTAGATGTTTGGGCCGATGAACCTAATGTTGATACAGATCTTTTACAGCATGTATTAATTGGTACACCTCATATTGCGGGTTATAGTTTTGAAGGCCGTGTGCAGGGTTCACTGATGATCTTTGATGCTTTTTGTAAACACTTTAATATTGACTCGCAACGTAAAGACAAGGTTCGAAGGGAGGTTATAGCACAAGCATTTGGCGATACTGGTGAAATAGAATATACAGGCCTCATAGATGCGATTTTAACTGCATACAACGTAAAGCAAGATTTCGCCAGACTGAAACAACATCAGGCACAATTGCCTGCCGTATTCGATAAACTACGTAAGAATTATCCAAAGCGAAGAGAATTCTCACATTTCTTTTGTAAACCTTTCGATCACAAAAAAGTACCACCAGAAGAAAAAGCAATGGTGAAGGCCTTGGGGTTTGGTATTGATGACGAAATATAGTATTCAGCAGCCGCGTGTTGAAAAAGTCCCCCTACGTTTGGGTTTTGTTATTAATCCCTATGCCGGTGCAGGCGGCCCT
>CAZGVP010000631.1:0-1547 GCA_964529135.1 uncultured Caulobacterales bacterium
CTGAGCGCTATAGGTGTAATAGCGTATATGTGCGTATTTAACCGTATTAAGTTGTATAATGGTGCCGACGCCCGGACTGATAGAGCGCTATTAAATAGAGGTTTCGGGAATTATTTAGCGAATAGTTGGCGAACCAAATCATGAATATTGAACACAACGAGCACGATATTTTTATTGCGCCCTGGAAGGCGACCGCAAAACTACCGTGGGAGTGGATGCAGGAAAATTATAAAAATATTGTTCTCCACCCAAAACAAATTGTTGCTAGATCGTTGCCAATGGCTGATTTTTGGGCTGATTGCGCTTCAGCCGCAGGTGTGTATTTTCTTATTTCTTGTAATCGCATCGTGTATGTGGGAATTACTTCTCAATACGTTTTCGACAGAGCGCACAACCACGTAGCGGACAAAGTATTCGACAGCATAAGTGTTATCCCGCTGCCATGGGAAAATCGCCACCTCAAAATGATCGAATCAATATATATCGAATGGCTGTATCCCCTCTTCAACCATCGTTGGCAGGGAGCAGGGTTTTTAAAACCAATCGCAGAGCTTCTGGAAAATGATCACGGCAGCCCTCGTGAATGGATTTGTGAACTGGGTGACTTAACAGATCAGCAAGTTAGCCAATCCAAATACTTGATGCACTCCAGGGGTCATTATATTGCTCCGCGTGATTGTGAGTGGAAGCGCGAGGCACGTCAACTGGCAATTGATTATGAGCGAGCTATGGATTTAGCTTATCCAAGACCGACCATAAAAACTGAAGACGCCAAAACAAAGCTTAGAGTTTAACCGTATGACCACTCTATCCAACCAAGGCAAAATGCCAGCCGATACTAACCAAAAAACCGATCTCTTTGGCGAGGTGCCCAAGTACTACGGTAACGGATACGCTGCAGCGCCCGGTACTGGCCCTACTGGTAAGGGTGCTGGAACAGATATATCGATGCACAGCCCTGCTTGCCGTTTGTTTGTTCAGTTAAAAGACGGTGACGCCGTATGAACACCCATATCAGCACCGTGGAAACTGACCTTATAGACGCACCGGTTGTTGAGATCGAGTGCATGATTTGCCTAAAGCAATCACCCCATCATGTCGGGTACATTGGTAGCCGTTGCGAGTGCTGCAACAGCTATTACTCACTCGACGAACCAGGCCAGATATTCAAGCTTCGTAGAGAGTTTCTAGGGCTAACACGTCGCCAAATGGCCGATCTACTTGGCTTGGCCAGCATCACCATTACGAAATACGAAAACACTGGCCCATCGGTGATTGCTAGCACTAAGTCGCGTGGGTTGGTTAGAGCGCACAACTCCAAAACTACCAACAGGAAAACTAGATGACCAATTTAACCGAACGTGTAATAGAAGCCATCAAAGACAATCTAGGAGAGCTTGAGATTGAAGCCATTGACGGGCTGCTCAAAGATAGGGAAAGCCTAGTAGAAGCCAATCAAACAATTGACATACAAGCCAAAGAGCTAGATGACCGTCAAAAAGAGATTATAGATTGCAATGGAATTATTAAAGATTTGCGAGCGGAAA
>CAZGVP010000632.1:0-1544 GCA_964529135.1 uncultured Caulobacterales bacterium
GTTTCATTTCGAGCGAAGCGTATCCGCTTTCTATTGATGACCTAAAAAGTGCCCTGTCATCCTTCCCCGCGCTCAAATCGTTTGCGGATCAATTGATCGCGGCGTGGCCGCCAAGAGAAACCGGTTTTTACCAAAGAACTTTTGCTGAAGGGCGTGTCGAGCTTCTTCTTATGATTGGGGACGCTGCAACATCATTCGCAAAACTGGAAGCCAAAGTCGACGCCTGGTACCTGGACGGCTTCGCGCCATCCAAGAACCCAGGCATGTGGTCGGATGCCTTGTTTGAGCAAATCGGCTACCTCTCAGTCCCCGGTGCCCGCGTCGCCACATTTACCGCCGCAGGTTTTGTGAAACGTGCGTTGCAGAGTAACGGTTTCACAGTCACCAAAAGCCGAGGCTTTGGCCGAAAAAGGGAGCGAATTACCGCAGAGCTTACCGAAGCTAGCCCTTACAAACGAAAACCCAATCTGAAAACACTACCTGATTGGGCGAGGTCTGCGGCTCCAAAACGCCCAAAAAAGGTGACGATCATCGGTGCTGGGATAGCTGGTGCTTCCCTTGCTTATGCACTTCGCAAGCGCGATGTGAAGGTTGAAATAGTTAGCAACGGCGATAGGCAGGCCGCGAGCCATGTGCCGATTGCGATGTTAATACCCCGCATTAGCGCAGGCTCTGGGTCCCTTAGAGAGTTTCAAGTGGCGGCCTATAGTCATGCCATCTCGCACCCGGTTTTCTCAAAACATTTGAGCGACAATCGCGCGCTCGACTATTTCCCATTTAATCAGGAAGAACACGACAAAAACCAGCGGCTCTCTCTTACCATCAATTGGGGGGAGGAATGGTTCACTCAAAAGGGGGAAATTTTACACCTCAGCACGAGTGGCAGTATCAATACTGGGTCCCTCCTAAAGGACTTGCTGGATGATACACCAATCCATAATTTTGATATTCAGTCTATACAACAACATGGCAACGAATGGCATCTATTAGGAGCCAATGGAAAGAATGAGCACCGTGCCGACCATCTAGTCTTAGCCAACGGCATCAATGCATTAAGCATGGCTGGTTTCACTCCTAACGATTACAGTTTCAGCGCTGGTCAGGTAGAATTAGTATCGTCAACAGTCGATGTTCAAGACGCCGTTCAAAACTATGCCTTTGGCGAACATCTATCTGCTCCAGTCGCTATGCCTAATAACAAAATAGTTCGCGCACTCGGGTCTTCGTTCGAGAAAATGAAGTCACTTGATGAATATACTGCCACTCCGAACGACGACATCACCAAAACAATGGTTGCAGACGCAGAACTGGTCCTGACACGTTTCACAAAATACAACCAGTTTCCGCTAACGCCTCTGTCATCATGGCGGAGTATTCGCACCAACACACCTGACTTCATGCCCTATATTGGCGGCGTCCCTGACTGGGATAAATGCGAAAAGCAATACACACTTCTAAGAAAAGACGCCCTAACACGAAACCTAGGAGCGCCAACATATCAGAAAAACCTTTATATACTCTCGGGGTTCGGATCGAAAGGGTAT
>CAZGVP010000633.1:0-1505 GCA_964529135.1 uncultured Caulobacterales bacterium
ATGCTCAAGGCGACCCGCTTCTGCCCCGTTTCTCCCCTTCGAGTTCGGATTAGAATTTAACACCTGCCGCTACGCCGTAAGTCCGCGGCTGCCCGAATACAGCTGTATTAAAAGCAAAGGTATTAAATGGCAGGCCATCTATTGTATATTCATCATCTAAGAGGTTCTCTCCCCAAAGAGCGACTGATACGTCTTTACCGCCAACGTCAAAGAGCATACCAATACGGCCAGATACGAGGTTTTGTGATGAAAATCTAATTTCGTCAGATTGCCCTTGGGCAGGAATGGCCAAAGCCTCATCTTTGTAACCATAACTAGCATTAGCAAATACAGTACTGTTCCCGGCTAGCTCTCGCCGATAATCAAGGCCTATAGTGAAAGAATTTTTTGGCGAGCCCTGCAATCCATCCTGCGTCTGAATCTCATTTGGCGTTAGGAAGGTATTCACAATCGGATCCTGTTCACCATCAACAAAAGCATACGTCGCACTAAGTGTGAGGTCGTCAGTAACAGCAAAAAGAGCATCGACATCAGCTCCCCATAATTCTTGCTCAGTATTGACTACGGCTCGTGCGGTCGCCAGTATATTGCTGGCTGAAACCGTTGTCTGGAAATTTGTGAAGTCGTAATAGTAGCCTGAAACATTCAAACGAAAACGGCTATCCGCTAAATCACTTTTAAAACCTACTTCATAGGCTGTTATTTCTTCTGCGCCGAAGACAAAGTCGGATGTTGGATCCGTTGGAAGAGATGTGGCTTGAGCGTTGAAACCACCGGACCGAAAGCTCTCTTTATAACTGGCATAAAGTAAGACATCATCATTCAGGTCATACTCCAAAATCACGGTAGGATCTAAGCTATCTGAATTAGACTCTGCAATATTCGGAGGAATAATATTGCCAGTCAAATCGATGTTATCCAAGAAAAAGGCTGAAGCGGCTTGGCCAACACCATCTTTCCTATCATCGGAATATCTTAACCCACCAGTGATTCGAAAGTCTTCTGACACATGCCAAGTAGCCTCGCCATATATTGCGAAGGCATCGGTATCAATGGATAGGCTACCAGCAGTATTTGTTCGCGCGCCAGCCAGAGCAATTGACGTAGGTCCGATAGATCCTGCCAAGGCCCCTGGCAAGAATGCAAGCGCACCTAATAATTGAGCTTCTTGCATTTGCAATGCGGCTAATTGAGCCTGAAGTGCTGCCCGTTGAGCAGCTGTCGCGGGGATGACTGGAATTTGCGCCAGAGCACCCTGAATTTGTGCGATACCCCCTTGGACTAAAGGCAAGCCCGCCTGAGACTGTTGTAAAGCATCGCTCAATCCCACTGTCGTCGCTATAGGTGTAAGAGCTCCGAGCGCTCCGAAGAACGCATTTGAATCAGCTAGATTCCCATTGGGATTAAGCGGGTTATTCCCATTTGCCGTTTCTTCATTAAAATAAAACAAACCGGCCGTATAATCCAGCTTATCCTCCCAGCTTCCAGTGTAAGTCAATTCAGCA
>CAZGVP010000634.1:0-1502 GCA_964529135.1 uncultured Caulobacterales bacterium
GTGTCGCCATCGATGGGTACCGCGCGCCGTTTTTCTCGATCACACAAGCATCACTGTGGGCGCTCGACATTTTGCTGGAAGAAGGCTTTCTTTATGATTCCAGCCTTTTCCCAGTGAACAACTACCGCTACGGCATGGCAGGTGCCAGCAGAAATCCTGGCTGGATCAACACCTTGAGCGGCAACTCGATTTACGAAATTCCGTTGAGCACGGTACGGTTGCCTACACCTACAACACGATGGGCACGCAATATACCAATGAGTGGTGGTGGCTACTTCAGGCTCTACCCTTATGCATTAAGCAAACTACTGATTAAGCGATTAAAAACAGAAAACCAAGGGTTGGTGTTTTATATGCACCCCTGGGAGTATGATCCTGATCACCCACGGGTGGCATTCCCTCGGCGATTCCCTCAATGGACTCACTACCTGAATCTGCGCAGCTGCAATAGAAAAACCCAGAGACTATTGCAAGATTTTAATTTCACGACGATAAAAGAGGCTTACGCTGATGACTATGCGCGGCCGCACTCAACTGAATCTTCAAATTAAGCGATTGACCCTCAACCACCGGGATCATCAATCATCTAGCTAACATTAATGCTCGTTTGAGCGTGTCACAGTGCCAGTTTTTTGTTAGCCTTCAAATACACACTGAATCTGTATCAGCTCTTCATAACAAGCATCCGACTCACCACTATGTTCAGTAACTGGATAAACGCCCTAACCCAAGCCACGGACCCAACGGCCGACGAGAACAAACTGGATTTGCAAAAAGTCTCTGCATTTCTGTTGCTCGAAGTCGCCCGAGCGGATTACCAGATTGACGACGTGGAAAGAGCCGCGATCATTGACGCCATTGGACGTACCACGGATTTGCCGGCTGACGAACTGAATCAACTCATCACCGATGCAGAACAACAGGCCGATGCAACCATTTCTCTGCATGCTCATGTTCGACTGATCAATGATGAATTTTCCCGCGAGCAAAAAATCAACTTGATTGAACAACTATGGCGAGTCGCTTTTGCTGACGATGAGCTTGATCGTTATGAAGAAGCCTTTATACGAAAGATTTCTGATCTGATCTACATCAAACACCGGGATTTTATGCAAGCAAAATTACGGGTGATGGAATCTTAATGCGATAGTTGGTGGCGTTATCGAGTACACGCACTGCCAAGCTTATTTGCCATCCGCTTACAAGCTAAAGTCTTTATGTAACGCTTGCCAATGGGCTTGAAGCGTCTGTTGGTGACTGGGGTTCATCGGCAAATCGAGCATCGCTTTGGGCCATAGGGTTCTGGCTTTATCCATCGTGTCGTCTAGATGCGGCTTAATTGCCCGCCAGGGTATGCCAGATTTTTCTGACCAGTATTCAAAATGGTCGAACGATGCTTTATACCAGTCCTTGTTTTTTGCAAGATTGAGCGCATAGTGGCGCTCGCCTTCTATGTATACGTTGGTTGTCACAATATCGTAAGCCGGAGAAAGCCGTGGCGT
>CAZGVP010000635.1:0-1500 GCA_964529135.1 uncultured Caulobacterales bacterium
GTTACCAAAAGATGTCACTTTGTCAGCCGATATTTTCGCTGGCTCTTATTATGGGCCGCAATATTTACCTGAGTTAGAAAAACATACGGATATGATTAATCTTATGGCTTTCGATTTTACGGGTGGGTGGGAAGAATCAAATGTTGGGCATCACGCGGAAGCGGAGCTATTTGGTCGAGCAATCGATGATGTGGTGTCTAGAGGTTTCTCTGCCAACCATCTTATGTTGGGTTTGCCTGCTTACGGCGTTGAATTTCACGATGGTAATACTATGAGAGTAACCAAGGTTCCCAATCGGAAGGTTGCTGCAGTTGCAGGTGATAAAATTGAAGACGCCATGGAGAGAGGGCGCTTGGGGGACATATATTTTGAAACGCCAAGGATAACCAGACGGAAAGTCATTGACGGGCTATCAAGAGGCGTTTCAGGTTTTTTCTTATTTGACTTGTCGCAAGATCATCCTGATCCGACTTGGAGCATCCTTGACGCTGTCCATTCGACTGTTCTGGAAACCGGATGCGACTGGTAGATGCCTATTTCATTAGGTCAGTATAAAATGCCTCCAGTTCCTGATCTCTGATCCAGAAATCGCGCATCGGGCGTCCGGCAAGGATATCATCGAGGATATCCGTATGCGCGTGCCAGCCCGCAAGAATGCTGAGATGTATGCTCGCGTCATCGAGGCGTTCATGTACAAGGTGCAGTTCGGTCATGTCGCCTTTTTCCGTAAGTGTCACGGTAACAACACTGTCGCGTGCTTTAGCCTCTGGCCAACTGAACTTGAATATATTTGGCTTGTCGTAGGCCAATATCGTGCACTCAAGTTCCATGATTTCCTCATCGGCATATTTCGCTGGTGCCGGCGTATCAGAAATACAGGCGTGGTCAAAATGAAGGATCATTTTGCCGCCCTCGAACGTGTCGGTTTTACCGCTTGCGATCCATTTGCCGCGCAGGTCACCGTCAACAAAATAGTCCCACACGCGTTCGGGGGGAGCAGGTAGTAACCGCACAAGTTCTAAGCGGGTTGGTGAAGTCATTTTTGAAAGTGGTGATATAGTGTTGGTTGCGTCAGTCATTGTCGTTCCTTTCAGCAATTAATTCATCTTCAAGCGCGTCAAGACGCCCTGTCCAGAAGGATGCCATGTCATGTAGCCAGCTTTCGGCTTCTGCAAGTCGCCCAACGGCTAAACTACAGCGATGATTACGGCCTTCGACCTCGCGGATCAGCAAACCAGCGTTTTCTAATATGCGAATGTGCTTGGACGCGGCTGCCAGGCTCATATCAAATGGTTTCGCCAAGTCGCCGACGCTTTTTGTCCCTGTTTTCAAGGATATAAGCATATGTCGGCGGGTTGGGTCAGCAAGAGCCTTGAAGGTGGTGTCTAACATATCTTGATATTCAACCATATGGTTAAGTATCAAGACAAAACATAATTGTCAACCAAATGGTTTAATATAATTTTGATGTGAATGCGGAAATCATTGAGCCCTCGTTAG